>NZ_JBSGFQ010000010.1:58296-200486 GCF_053603495.1 Nonomuraea sp. NPDC004186
CACGGGGCGGAGTGGCGTGGGGTGGCAGACCGCTTGGGCGACCGTCGTTTTGCGTCACCGGAGGTGGAGTGACTCGAAGGACTGATCGCTTGGGGTGGCCGAGGCTTCGTGTCGCACGGGGCGGAGTGGCGTGGGGTGGCAGACCGCTTGGGCGACCGTCGTTTTGCGTCACCGGAGGTGGAGTGACTCGAAGGACTGATCGCTTGGGGTGGCCGAGGCTTCGTGTCGCACGGGGCGGAGCGGCTTGGGTCGGCAGACCGCCTGGGCGACCGTCGCTTTGCGTCGCCCGAGGTGGAGGCGCTTGGGGTGGTCGATCGCGTGGGTGGTTGAGGCTTTGCGTCACCCGAGGTGGAGTGGGCTCGACGTGGCTGACCGCTTGGGGTGGCTGAGGCTTGGCGTCGCCCGGGGTGAAGCGGCTGGGGTGGTCGATCGCTTGGGTGACTGACGCGCCGCAGCACACCCGCCCGATGGGCGGGCTGGAGGGCGGGTTGGGGTCGTATGAGAAAGGCCCGATGCCTGCCGGGCGTAGAGCTGGTGGGCTATTGGGGAGAGTCGAAGGGGGCGAGGAGGGTGCGGAGGAGGCCTGAGAGAGCGCGCTGATCGTCGGAGCCGAGGCCGGACAGGAGCTCGTGTTCCCGCCGCAACAAGTCCGCGAAGGCCGCGTCCACGCGGGCGAGGCCCGGGTCCGTCAAGGACACCAGGACGCCGCGCCGGTCCTCGGGGTCGGGCCGGCGGCGCACCAGGCCCGCCTGGGCGAGCCGGTCGATGCGGTTCGTCATCGTCCCCGAGGTGACGAGCGTGGCCCGCAGCAGGGCGCCGGGGCTGAGCTCGTACGGCTTGCCGGCCCGCCGCAGCGCCGTCAGCACGTCGAACTCCCAGGGCTCCAGGTCGTGCTCGGCGAACGCCGCCCGCCTGGCCCGGTCGAGATGCTTCGCCAGCCGTGACACCCTAGAGAGAACCTGGAGCGGCTCGACGTCGAGGTCGGGGCGCTCCGCGCGCCAAGCCGCGACGAGGCGGTCCACCTCGTCTCTAGCATCCTCCGTCATGACACAAGAGTGTACTGTCTTGACATCGAGATATCTCTCTCGATATCAATTATCTTCATGTCAAGAGATATTTGGGACCCGGTAACGTACGCGGTCTACGCCGACGAGCGGTCGCGGCCGTTCATCGAGCTGATCTCCAGAGTGGGGGCGGTCGACCCCGATTATGTCGTGGACGCGGGCTGCGGCAGTGGTGAACTCACCGTTGAGCTGGCCAATCGCTGGCCCCGCGCTACCGTGGAGGGCTACGACTCCTCGCCCGCGATGATCACCAAGGCCCGCGGGCTGGGGTCCAGGGTGCGGTTCGCGGTGGCGGACGTGGCCACGTGGCGTCCCGACCGGCCGATGGACGTGATCGTCTCGAACGCCGTCCTGCAGTGGGTGCCGGAGCATCGCGAGGTACTGGAGCACTGGGTCGAGGATCTGGCCCCGGGGGGCTGGCTGGCGTTCCAGGTGCCGGGCAACTTCGGCGCGCCCAGCCACGTCGCCATCCACGAGCTGTGCGCCTCCCGCGCCTGGTCCGACAGGCTCGACGGCGTCCTCAGGGCGCACCCTGTCGACGACCCGATCGACTATCTGGACCTGCTCAACCACGGCGGCGCGCAGGTGGACGCGTGGGAGACGACCTACATGCACGTGCTCCAGGGTGAGAACCCGGTGCTCGACTGGGTCTCCGGCACCGCCCTGCGCCCGGTCTTCGACCGGCTCGACCCGGCCGAGCAGCGGCGGTTCAAGCAGGACCTCGCCAAGTCGCTCGCCGAGGTCTACCCGGCCAGGAGCTACGGGACCCCCTTCCCGTTCCGGCGGATCTTCGTGGTGATGCAGAAATGATCCAGGCGCTGCACCACGTCCAGCTCGCCGCGCCCAGGGGCAGCGAACCGGAGCTGAGGCGCTTCTACGAGGGTGTGCTGGGGCTGCGGGAGGTGCCCAAGCCGCCTGAGCTGGCCAAACGCGGTGGGGTATGGTTCAAGGGCGAGGGTGTGGAGGTCCACCTCGGCATCGAGGACGACTTCAGGCCCGCGCGCAAGGCACATCCTGCCTTCCTGGTGGACGACCTCGACGCGTACGCCCCCGGCATGGAGCCCGACCTGCTCTTCCCCGGCTACCGGCGGATCTATCTCTCGGACCCCGTCGGCAACAGAATCGAGCTCCTGCAGGTCGTGTGATGTTCACCTCAAAGTGGCATGATGTTCCGAAATCGGACTCTTGCGAGGTGTAGTGGGCATCGAGATCGAGGACAAATTTGACGTTCCTCCCGACTACGCGATTCCGGACCTGAGCCGAGTGGCCGAGGTCGTGGGGCCGAAGAGCTACCAGCTGGTGGCTCTCTATTACGACACCGCCGACCTGCGGCTGGCCGCGCGAGGCGTCACGCTCAGGCGGCGACGAGGCGGCGACGACGCCGGCTGGCACCTGAAGCTGCCCAAAGCCAAGGGGGTACGGCAGGAGATCACCCGTCCCCTCACCCGCAGCGCCAAGGTCGTGCCCGCGGAACTGGCCGAGCTCGTCCGCGCCTACACCCGCGGTGCCCCGCTCGTGCCGGTCGCCGAGCTGGACACCCGCAGGAGCGTCACCGTCCTGCTCGACGGCGACGTCAAGCTCGTCGAGGTCGCCGACGACCGCGTCAAGGGCACGGTGTACGGGGATGAGCCCACGATCGTACGGTGGCGCGAGGTCGAGGCCGAGCTGCTCGCCCCCGATCGCCAGGGCGTTCTCGCCAAGGTCGGCAAGCGCCTCAGGAAGGCCGGCGCGACACCCTCGGCGGCCGCCAGCAAACTCGCCAAACTGCTCGAACCCGCCCCGCTCCCCAAAGCCCCCACCGAGCCGGACACGGCGGGCGAGATCGTCGTCGCGTACCTGGCCGGGCAGGTCAACGCCCTCCTCGCGCAGGATCCGCGGGTCCGCAGAGCCGAGGACGACGCCGTGCACCAGATGCGCGTGGCCGCCCGCAGGATGCGCAGCGCGCTCAAGGCGTTCAAGAGCGTCATCGCGGACACCGCCCAGGTGCAGGACGAGCTGCGCTGGCTCGGCAACGTGCTCGGCGAGGCCCGCGACCTGGAGGTGATCAGGGCCAGGTTCGCCAAGGAGCTGGCCGGGCTGGAGCCCGAGCTGGTCCACGGCCCCATCCAGACCCGACTCGGTACGGATCTGTACGAACGCGAGCAGGAGGCGTACGGCCGCATCAAGGAGGCACTCAGCGGCGACCGCTACTACACCCTCCTCAACGCGCTCGATCAGCTCGTCTCCGTCCCGAAGCTGGAGAAGGCGGCGGCCAAGCCCGCCCAGAAGAAGCTCAGCGCCATCGCGGTGGCCGGCTGGAACCGGGTGACGAAGGCCTACGAAACCGCTCAGGCCATAGAAGACCCGGAACGTCGTGAAATAGCCATGCACGACGTACGCAAGGCCGCCAAGCGCGCTCGCTACACCGCCGAAGCGCTCCAACCCACTCTCGGCGCGAACATGGGCAAGCTGGCCAAACTCTCCGAGAACGTCCAGGAGATCCTGGGCACGCACCAGGACGGCGTGGTGGCGCAGGAGACGCTGGCGAAGGAGGCCGAGAGCGCCCGCCAGGCAGGCGAGGACACGTTCACGTACGGAGTGCTCATCGGCATCGAGCGCAGCGCGGCCGAGCGGGCGTACGCGGAGTTCCCCAGAGTCTGGGCAGAGACGGTCGGGGCGGTTATGAAGGTTCTATGAGGAACCTTCCCACCATCCCCTTCGAACGCGGCAACCTGCTGGAGGTGCCCGCCGCGTACCGCGACCTGCGGGCCGAAGCGGGCATCGCGAAGGTACGCACCCAGACGGGCGACGAGGTCTGGCTGGTCAGCGGCTACGAGGACGCGCGCAGTCTGTTCAACGACCCCAGGCTCGGGCGCTCGCATCCCGAGCCGGACAAGGCCGCCAGGCTGTCGGGATCGGCCATACTCGGCGGCCCCCAGGGCGACATCGCCACGGAGAAGGCCGAGCACGACCGCATGCGCAAGCTGTTCATGCCGTCCTTCTCGGCCCGCAGGATGAAGGCGCTCAGTGACCACGTCGGCTCGCTCGTGGACGAGCGGCTCGACCACCTGGCCAAGCTGACGCCGCCGGTCGACCTGCATGCCGAGCTCTCCTTCCCGCTGCCCGTGCTGGTCATCTGCCGGCTTCTCGGGGTGCCGTACGAGGACAGGGAGTACTTCGGGGGCGTGTCGTTCCGCCTGGGCGACATGCTGGACCTGGAGAAGGGCCAGGCGGCGCGCGATGAGCTGAGCGCGTACATGGCCGGGCTCATCGAGCGCAAGCGGCGCGAGCCGGCCGAGGACGTGCTGTCCGACCTGGCGAACGAGCTGGACGACGACGGGAAGATCGCCGAGCTCGCCGGCGGGCTGCTGTTCGCCGGCCACGAGACCACGGTCAACCGCATCGACTTCGGCGTGCTGCTCCTGCTCGCCAACCCCGCTCAGCGCGACCTGCTCATCGCCGACCCGGGGCTGGCGCCCGGCGCGGTCGAGGAGATCCTGCGGATGGCCACGCCGAGCCTGCACGGCCTGCCCAGGTACGCCCACGAGGACATCGAGATCGGCGGCCACACGATCCGCCGGGGCGAGGCCGTGGTGCTCACCCCGGGTGCGGCCAACCGGGATGAGCGGATCTATCCGGATCCGGATGTGTTCGACATCCGCCGTCCGCCGTCCGACCCGCATCTGAGCTTCGGGTACGGCCCGCGCTTCTGCATCGGCGCCAGCCTGGCCAGGGTCGAGCTGGTGGCGGTGTTCGGCAGGCTGTTCCAGCGCTTCCCCACCCTGCGGACGGCCGTACCCGTCGAGGAGCTGCCACGCAGCGAGGGGAGGATCGCCGACGGCTTCGCGAAGCTGGAGGTCACCTGGTGAGCGGCGCGGCCGCCAGGCGCTCGGTCAGGCCGCGTAGCGCTCGACGCTGACGACGTGCCCGCCCGCCCGCTGCAGCACGGCGAACGCGCCCTTGCGCAGGTGCAGGTCCTTTCCGCTCAACGTCCTGATCAGGTCGGGGAGCACCTTGCGGTGGCTGCACACGGCCGCGGGCACGGTGATCTCCCTGACCATGGCGGGGGTCTTCTGCGGGTCCTGCCCCTCCTCGCTGAGGAGGGGCTCCAGCTTGAGTTCGGCCCCGTACGGCTCCAGCGTCTGGACGCATCGGGCACTGGGGGAGCTGATCAGCAGCTCGGGCCGGTAGGCGGGCAGCGCGGTGGCCAGGTGCGCCGCCTGCGACCGGCCGTCGGTGTCGAGCGGGCGCAGCTCGTCGTCGCCCTGCCACTCGTTCCTGGAGCCGGCCGAGCCGTGCCGTACGAGGACGAGGGGCACGGTCTCGAGCGGCGCGGCCTTCAGCGCGCGCAGCAGCCCCACATCCCATTCGTACGTCAGCAGCCGCCTGGCGTCCTCTAACGGCAGCCAGCGCAGTTCGTCCACCTCGTCATCGGGGGAGAACCCGTCGTCGGCGGCCACCCGCGCCGTCCAGTAGTCGACCCGCTTGAGCCGCCCGGAGCTGAGGTAGTGGACCGGTGGCAGCGCGCGGCCGAGCAGCACGGTCAGCCCGGTCTCCTCCAGCACCTCGCGCAGGGCGGCGGCGATCACGTGCTCGCCGGACTTCAGCTTGCCCTTGGGGAAGGTCCAGTCGTCGTAGTTGGGACGGTGGATGACGGCGACCTCGGGGCGGCTCTCCTCGCCCCTCCAGACCACGGCTCCGGCGGCGCGGAGCAGGTCAGTCATCAACGGTCCTCCAGCGGCGCGTGCTGATGAGATGGCTCTGCGGGTCCTCGCCCGGGTGGCGGGCCCACGTGCCGTCGGAGTGCAGCACCCACGCGTTCGTGGTCTCGGCCATGGCCAGGTCCATCAGCTCGATGAGGTAGGCCTTGTGCTGCGGCGAGGTCACCTTGACCAGGGCCTCGACGCGGCGGTCGAGGTTCCTGCGCATGAGGTCGGCGCTGCCGATCCAGATCTCGGGCCGGCGGCCCAGGCCGAACTCGTACACCCGGGAGTGCTCAAGGAAGCGCCCCAAGACAGACCTTACGCGGATATTTTCGGACAAATCTGGAATGCCTGGGCGGAGGCTGCAGATGCCCCGCACCCACAGGTCCACCGGGACGCCCGCCCTGGACGCCCGGTACAGGGCGTCGATGATCGGCTCGTCCACCAGGGAGTTCGTCTTGATCCTGATCCGTGCCGGGCGCCCCGCCTCCTGGTGGGCGATCTCCCGCTCGATCCTGGCCAGCAGCCCGCTGCGCATCGAGTGGGGCGCGACCAGCAGCCGCCGGTAGGCGGAGTGGTTGGAGTAGCCGGTCAGGTGGATGAACAGGTCCGTCACGTCCTCGCCGACCAGCGGGTCGGCCGTGAGCAGGCCGAAGTCCTCGTACTGCCGGGCGGTCTTGGGGTTGTAGTTGCCGGTGCCGATGTGGCAGTAGCGGCGCAGCTCGCCCGAGGGCTCCTGGCGGACCACGAGCGCGAGCTTGCAGTGGGTCTTCAGCCCGACCACGCCGTAGACGACGTGGCAGCCGGCCCGCTCCAGCTTGCGCGCCCAGGAGATGTTGGCGTGCTCGTCGAAGCGGGCCTTGATCTCCACGACCACGACGACCTGCTTGCCCGCCTCGGCCGCGTCGATCAGCGCGTCCACGATGGGGGACTCGCCGCTGGTGCGGTAGAGAGTCTGCTTGATCGCCAGGACCCTGGGGTCGGCCGCGGCCACCTCGATGAAGCGCTGCACGCTGGTGGCGAACGAGTCGTACGGGTGGTGCAGCAGCACGTCGCGCTCGCGCAGGATCGAGAAGAGGTCGTCCTCGGCGCTGATCACCTCGGCGGGCACGAACGGCCGGTAGCTCAGCTCGCCCCGGTCCAGGTCGGCGATGGCGTGCAGGCCCGACAGGTCGAGCGGCCCCTGCAGCCGGTAGATCTCGTGCGGCGCCAGCTCCAGCTCCTCGATCAGCGGCGCCAGCACCTCCGGGGTGATCGTGTCCTCGACCTCGAGCCGCACGGGCGGGCCGAACCGCCGCTTGAGCAGCTCCTTCTCCAGAGCCTGCATGAGGTTCTCGGTGACGTCCTCGTCGACGTCGAGATCCTCGTTCCTGGTGACGCGGAAGACGTGGTGCTGGAGGATCTCCATGCCCTTGAAGAGCTGCCCCAGATGGGCCGCGATGACATCCTCAAGAGGGACGAACCGGTCCTTCGAGGCTTGCACGAACCGCGGCAACTGCGACGGCACCTTGACCCTCGCGAACACCGTGTGATCGGTGGCCGGATTCCGCACCAGGACCGCGAGGTTCAGGCTGAGCCCGGAGATGTAGGGGAAGGGGTGCGCGGGGTCCACGGCCAGCGGCGTCAGCACGGGCCTGATCCGCTCCCTGAACAGCTTGCGCAGCTCCGTACGCTCCTCGCGGCCCAGCTCGTCCCACCGGACGATCTCGATGCCCTCGGCGGCCAGCTGAGGGGAGATGTGGTGGTGGAAGGCCGCGGCGTGCCGGATGGCCAGATCGTCCGCGATCGTGGCGATCCTGGCCAGCTCCTCGCGCGGCTTCAGCCCGCTCTTGGTACGCAGCAGCAGGCCCGTGGCCATGCGCCGTTTCAGGCCCGCGACCCGTACGCGGAAGAACTCGTCGAGGTTGCTGGCGAAGATCGCCAGGAAGCGCACCCGCTCCAGGAGGGGGGTCGATGGATCTTCGGCCAGATCGAGCACGCGCTCGTTGAACTGGAGCCAGCTCTCTTCGCGATTGAGAAACCGCTCCTGAGGCAGGGGCAGGTCGTTGGCGGGTTGGAACGGTTCCGCGGACATATGGCCTATATTGCCCCGTTTGGTTGAACAGAACGTTAACGTGGTCGCAACGGCTTATCCCGGAAAGTCAACCACGCTCTACCCAATCGTCACTCAAGACATCCCCCCTGTTCAAGCCCACCGCCGGACCGTCTTCCCGCATCCGCCCCTCCCGCCGACGCCTTCCGGACCGGGGTCCTGACGGCGGATTACTCCTGGTGGTCCGCCTGTTCGAGGCGGGCGGTGCGTTCGGCGAGGCGGGCCTCGCGCTGGCGGATCTTCTCCTCGCGCTCCCGCGCCTTCTCCGCCTCCTTCAGCACCCGCTCGCGCTCCTTCTCGGCCTCCTTGAGCAGCCGTTCCCGCTCCTTGAGGTCCCGGACCCGCGCCTTCTCCGCCTCCTTGAACTCCCGCACCCGTGCCTTCTCGGCCTCCCTGAGCTCCTTGTCCCGCGCCTTCTCCAGCTCGCGCAGCTCCTTCTCGCTCGTGCGCGGCTTGGCGGGGACGGGGGCCGGGGCGGGGACGGAGACGGGCTGGTCGCGGGTCGCCGCGGTGATCGCCGGGTCGGGGTTGAGCCCGGTCAGGCCGTTCCAGGCCAGGTTGACGAGGTGGGCGGCGACCTCCTCGCGACCCGGCTTGCGTACGTCGAGCCACCACTGCCCGGTCAGCGCGACCATGCCGACCAGCATCTGGGCGTACATCGGCGCGAGCTTGGGGTCGTAGCCGCGGGCCGCGAACTCGTCGGCGAGGACGTCCTCGACCTGGCTGGCGATCTCGCTGATCAGGCTCGCGAACGTGCCGGTGCCCGAGGCGGCGTGGGAGTCGCGCACCAGGATGCGGAAGCCCTCGCTGCTCTCCTCGATGTACTGGAGCAGCGCCAGCGCGGCCCGCTCCAGTTTGATCAGTGAATGGGACGCGGCCAGCGCCTCGGTGATCATGGTGAGGAGCTTCTGCATCTCGCGGTCCACGACGACCGCGTAGACGCCTTCCTTGCCGCCGAAGTGCTCGTAGACCACGGGTTTCGACACCTGTGCGGTAGCGGCGATCTCCTCGATAGAGGTCCCGTCGAACCCCTTCTCCGCGAAGAGGGTGCGGCTGATGCTGATCAGCTGCTCTCTGCGCTCGCTACCGGACATGCGCCTGCGAGATCGGGGTTCGGTCACGGTCTCCATAATGACGGCCACGGGTGCGCGGCCGTTCACCGGCTGATCTACGTCAGGCAATGCGCTTCGCCGCCAGGCGTTCGGGGGTAGGCCAGCGGACGTCGTACGCCCAGCCCAGCTTCTCGAAGATCCGGATGGACCCGGCGCTCAGGTCGATCTGGCCCTTGAGCGCACCGTGCCGGGCGCAGGTCGGGTCGGAGTGGTGCAGGTTGTGCCAGGACTCGCCGAAGGACGGGATGGCCAGCCACCAGACGTTGCGCGACTTGTCGCGTACCTGGAACTCCTCCTCGCCGAAGACGTGGCAGATGGAGTTGATCGACCAGGTCACGTGGTGCAGCAGGCCGATGCGGATGAGCGAGCCCCAGAACAGCGCGGTCAGCGCGCCCTGCCAGGACCAGGTGACGAGCCCGCCGATCACGCCGGGGAGCACGATGGAGGTGAGGGCGATCGTGCCGAACCACTTGTGCAGCTTCATGACGTCGGGGTCCTTGACGAGGTCGGGAGCGTACTTCTCGCGGTTGGTCCGCTCGCTCTCGAACAGCCAGCCCATGTGGGCGTACAGGAGGCCCTTGGACAGGGACTTGAAGCCGGGGCCGAACCGCCACGGCGAGTGCGGGTCGCCCTCCTTGTCGGAGAACTTGTGGTGCTTGCGGTGCGTGGCCACCCAGTCGAGCACGGACATCTCCAGCGACAGGCTGCCCGCGATGCCCAGCGCGATCTTCAGCGGCCGCTTGGCCTTGAACGAGCCGTGGGTGAAGTAGCGGTGCAGCCCCACGGTCACGCCGAGCCCGGAGATCACGTAGAAGACGAAGGAGATGACGATGTCCGACCAGCCGAGTCCCCATCCCCACGCGAACGGCACCGCGGCCGCGATCGCGATCAGCGGCAGCCCGACGACGAGCGTGAAGGTGACCAGTTCTGCCTTGGATCTGGGCTCGGGTTCGAATTCGGGCTTCGGTGTCGGGGCTGAACGCTCGGCGACAACGGTCATGGACGACCTCCAACGGCATGTATGAGGATGTATGTCCGGACTACGCAACCGTAACCTACGCTAGCGTAAGTAAGGAAGCCCTAAGCCGTTAATGGGGGGAACGTGACGCTCTGCAGAACAAGGTGGGTGGGGTTCGCGCCTTGCGCCTTTTAGGGCGGTCTGTTATACCGTCGGCGTGCCGCGTACCTGCCGTTACCTGGGACTTCGCGCCCGAGCCGGGTGTGGGACGCAATTACGGGCGCGCGCCGGGGTTCGGGATCGGTATCGTAGGGATGTGTCGGACGCCACGTGTCCGATCTGTCCCGGATCGTCTAATCGGCAGGACAAGTGGTTTTGGTCCACTTTGTAGGGGTTCGAGTCCTCTTCCGGGAGCTGTGACCTGCTCCCCCGGCGAGAATGTTCGGGGTGCGTCCAGGTATCCTCACGGTGTCGGGAGGGTAGCGGTGCGGTAGACGTACCAAATGCCCTGATCCGTCCAGTCACAGGGAGCCTCAGTCCGTGAGTGTGCCGCGCCCGGCAGCCGTCATCGTCCTCGCCGCGGGCGAGGGTACCCGGATGAAGAGTCAGACCCCCAAGGTCCTGCATGAGCTATGTGGCCGTTCGCTGGTCAACCACATGCTCGCAGCCGCCCGCGACCTCGATCCGCAACAGCTGATCGTCGTCATCGGCCACGCGCTGGAGCAGGTCGGCGGCCACCTGGCCGCCACCAGCCCCGACGCGCGCGCCGTCGTCCAGCATGAGCAGCGTGGCACCGGCCACGCGGTCCGCACCGTGCTCGAAGAGGTCGGCGTGATCTCCGGCACCGTGCTGGTCACGTACGGGGACGTGCCGCTCATGCGCCCGCGAACCCTCGCCGAGCTGCTCGAACGGCACGAGGCCGAAGGCAATGCGGTCACCGTGCTGACGGCCAACGTGCCCGATCCGACCGGCTACGGGCGGATCATCCGCGACGAGAGCGGCGCCGTGCTGGAGATCGTCGAGGAGAAGGACGCCAGCCCGGAGCAGCGCGCGATCAAGGAGATGAACTCCGGCATCTACGCCTTCGACGGCTCGCTGCTCGCCGACGCCGTCAAGCGCGTGTCCACCGACAACGCCCAGGGTGAGGAATACCTCACCGACGTCCTGGCCATCCTGCGCGGCGACGGCCACCGGGTCGGCGCCTGCGTCGCGGGCGACTTCGTCGAGGTCGAGGGCGTCAACGACCGCGTGCAGCTCGCCGCCGCCCGCAAGGTGCTCAACCTGCGCCTGCTCGAGGACCACATGCGCGCCGGGGTGACGATCATCGACCCCGGCAGCACCTGGATCGACGTCGGCGTGCGGATCGCGCCCGACACGGTCATCCACCCCGGCACCCAGCTCCACGGCGACACCGTGATCGAGACCGGCGCCGAGGTCGGCCCCGCCACCACGCTGACCGACACCCGCGTCGGCGAAGGCGCCGTCGTCCGCAACGCCGTCTGCGACAGCGCCGACATCGGCCCCGAGGTCAGCGTCGGCCCCTACGCCTACCTCCGCCCCGGTACGGTGCTCGGCCGCAAGTCCAAGGCCGGCACGTTCGTCGAGATGAAGAACACCAAGGTCGGCGAGCGCTCCAAGGTGCCGCACCTGTCCTACGCGGGGGACGCCACGATCGGCGACGACGTCAACATCGGCGCCTCCACCGTCTTCGTCAACTACGACGGGGTCAACAAGCACCAGACGACCATTCGCGACGGGGTGTTCGTCGGCTGCGACACCATGCTCGTCGCCCCGGTGACGGTCAATGACGGCGCCTACACGGCGGCGGGCTCGGTGATCGTCGACGACGTGCCTCCCGGCGCCATCGGCGTGGCGCGTGCGCGGCAGCGCAACATCGAGAAATGGGTCTTGCGCAGGCGCGCGGGCACGAAGTCGGCCGCGGCCGCCCAGCGGGCGCTGGCCGAGCAAGAGCAGCAGGAGAGTGGCAAATGACCGAGCTTGTTGAGGTCATCAGTAAGCACAGCAGCACGGTCATGAGACCGACGAAGGAGGTCTCATGAGCAGTATCAAACAGCCGGGCGAGAAGAACCTCATGCTCTTCTCGGGCCGGGCCTACCCCGAGCTCGCCGACGAGGTGGCTCATCACGTCGGCGTCTCCCTCACCCCCACCAAGCTGATCGACTTCGCCAACGGCGAGATCTACGCGCGCTATCTGGAGTCCGTACGCGGCTGCGACGCGTTCGTCATCCAGAGCCACACCGCGCCCATCAACAAGTGGATCATGGAACAGCTGATCATGGTCGACGCGCTGAAGCGGGCCTCCGCCAAGCGCATCACCGTGGTCATGCCGTTCTTCGGCTATGCCCGCCAGGACAAGAAGGGCCGGGGCCGCGAGCCCATCACGGCCCGGCTGATGGCCGACATGTTCAAGACCGCGGGCGCCGACCGGCTCATGTCGATCGACCTGCACACCTCGCAGATCCAGGGCTTCTTCGACGGCCCGGTCGACCACCTGTTCGCGATGCCGGTGCTGGAGAGCTACCTCAAGAACAAGCTCGACCTGGAGAACACCACCGTCGTCTCGCCCGACACCGGCCGCGTCCGGCTGTCGGAGCGCTGGGCCGACACGCTCGGAACGCCGCTGGCGTTCATCCACAAGCGCCGTGACCTCGACGTGGCCAACCAGGTGAAGGTCAGCGAGGTCGTCGGACGGGTCCGCGGCCGCACCTGCGTGCTGATCGACGACATGATCGACACCGCGGGCACCATCTGCAAGGCCGCCGACGCCCTCTACGAGCAGGGCGCCACCAACGTGATCACCGCCGCCACCCACGCGGTCTTCTCCGACCCGGCCGTCGACCGGCTGAAGAACTCCCGGATCTCCGAGGTCATCGTCACCAACACGCTGCCGCTGGCGGAGGCCAACAGGTTCGACAAGCTGACGGTGCTGTCGATCGCGCCGCTCATCGGCCGCGCGATCACCGAGGTCTTCCAGGACGGCTCGGTCACGAGCTTGTTCGAGGGTGACACCTGAGCTGTGATGGATCCGCAGCGAAGTGAGGACATCCATCACAGCCTTCCGAGCGGAGCTCGGCAGACAGCGCTGTAGACTGGCCCGGTTGCGCTCGTAACGCCTTCCGCTAGGGCGGGTGAGGGAGAGCGCCGACACCCACCAGACTCCAAGCATCCCTAGGAGATGTCATGTCCGAAGTACGTATCGCCGCCGAGCCGCGCAACGAGTTCGGCAAGGGCGCCGCTCGCAAGATCCGCCGCGCCGACAAGGTGCCCGCGGTTCTCTACGGGCACGGCATCGACCCCAAGCACCTGACCCTGCCCGGCCACGAGGTGCTCCTCGCGCTCCGCACGCCCAACGTGCTGATCCACCTCAAGGGTGAGGGCGTCGACGAGCTGGCCCTGCCCAAGGGCGTGCAGCGCGACCCGATCAAGGGCTTCGTCGAGCACGTCGACCTGCTGCTGGTCAAGCGCGGCGAGAAGGTCACGGTCGAGATCCCGGTCAACACGGTCGGCGACGTCCACACCGACGGCCTGCTCGACCTGCAGCTCGTCGCCGTCGCCGTCGAGGCCGAGGCCACCCACATCCCGACCGGCGTCGAGGTCGACGTCGAGGGCCTGGAGGTCGGCACCGCCATCACGGCCGCGCAGCTCGCGCTGCCGAAGGGCGCCACGCTGGCCGCCGACCCCGAGTCTGTCGTGCTCCAGGTGATCGCCAAGCCGGTCGAGGCGCCGGAGGAGGCCGAGGAGGCCGCCGAGGGTGTGGTCGCCGAGGGCGAGACCGCAGAGGCTTCCGCCGAGTAACGGTCCGATTCGTGAACGGGGCGGCCGGACTCGAGCCGCCCCGTTCCGCTGTTAGGGGTGCAGATGGATCGCTGGCTGATCGCCGGCCTGGGCAATCCCGGGCCCGAATACGCGGGCAACAGGCACAACGCGGGCTTCATGGTGCTCGACGAGCTCGCCGCCAGGGCCGGCGGGCGGTTCAAGGCGCACAAGAGCAGGGCTGAGGTGTGCGAGACCAGCACCGCGATCCTGGCCAAGCCCCTCACCTACATGAACCTCTCCGGCGGGCCCGTCAAGGCGCTCTCCGACTTCTACAAGATCGGCCCGGAGCGGCTGATCGTCGTCCACGACGAGCTCGACGTGCCCTACGGCGCGCTCAGGGCCAAGCTCGGCGGCGGCGACAACGGCCACAACGGCCTCAAGTCGATCACCAAGGTCCTCGGCACCCGCGACTACCTGCGGGTCCGCTTCGGCATCGGGCGCCCGCCCGGGCGCATGGACGCGGCCTCCTTCGTGCTGCGGGACTTCGCCACCATGGAGCGCAAGGACCTGCCCTTCCTCGTGGACCGGGCGGCCGACGTCGTGGAGTCGCTGATGTCCCGCGGCCTCGAAGTCACCCAGAACGACTTCCACCGGTCTGATCTGCATATTTCGGGCCCTCCACGCTGATCGCCACATAGGTCCGTTCGCCGGTTCCCTGCCTCTCCCGCAGCTACCATCTGTGACTGTCCGTTCAGGAATGGTCACCTGGAGGCATGCGTGCGGGGTGAGGGCTTCATGGCCGTCGTCGGACCGGGCCATGTGGCCTCCTGGCGAGTCAGCCCGCGCACGCCCACCTGGGTCCGCTCCTACCGCTTCCGCGCGGTGCTGGGCGACCTCTGCGGGGCCTGGGTGGGGTCCGGGCTCGCCTTCTACGTTCGCTTCGGCGAGCTCACGCCGTACGTGCTGCCGTACCTGCTGGTCAGCCTGGCCCTGCCGGTGGTGTGGGCGTTCGCGGTGGCGCTCAACCGCGCGTACGAGCCGCGCATGCTCGGCGTCGGCTCCGAGGAGTTCCGCCGGGTCGTGCAGTCGGGCGTCGCGCTGACCGCGGGCACCGCCATCGGCTCCTACCTGACCAAGACCGACGTCGCCCGGGGCTACGTCGTGCTCGCGCTGCCGCTGGTGACGTTGCTCACGCTGCTCCTCAGGTACGCCCTGCGCCGCTCCCTGCACCGGCGCAGGGCGGCGGGGGAGTGCATGCGCAAGGTGGTCGCCGTCGGGCACGAGACGTCCGTCGAGGAGCTGGTGCGGCTGTTCCGGAAGGAGCGCTACCACGGCATGGACGTCGTGGCCGCCTGCCTGCCGGGGGGCGTGCCGGGCGACTTCGTGGGCGAGGTGCCGGTCGCCGGCGACCTCAGCGACGTGCCGATCGTGGTCGACCAGTTCCGCGCCGACACCGTGGCCGTGCTGGCCTGTCCCGAGATGGACGGGCAGGCGCTGCGGCGGCTGGCCTGGCGGCTGGAGCGCACCCACACCGATCTGGTGGTCGCCCCGGCGCTGATGGACGTGGCGGGCCCGCGCACCATGATCAGGCCGGCCGCCGGGCTGCCGCTCCTGCACGTGGAGCACCCCGAGCTGGGCGGGGCCAGGAAACTGGTCAAGAACATCTTCGACCGGCTGGTCGCCACCGCGCTGCTGGTGCTGCTCGCGCCGCTGCTGGTGGGACTGGCGGTGGCCGTACGCGTGACGAGTCCGGGGCCCGCGCTGTTCAGGCAGACCAGGGTCGGCAGGGACGGGAGACTGTTCACGATCCTGAAGTTCCGCACCATGCGGCGCGGCTCCGAGCAGCAGAAGATCACCTTGGTCAGCGACCGCGACGGCGTGCTCTTCAAGATCAGGAACGATCCCCGGGTCACGCCGCTGGGCACGCGGATGCGCCGCACCTCGCTGGACGAGCTGCCACAGCTCATCAACGTCGTACGCGGCCACATGTCGCTCGTCGGCCCCCGGCCGCCCCTGCCGGAGGAGGTGGCGCGCTACGGCGACGACGTGCGCAGACGGCTCCTCGTACGCCCCGGGATGACGGGCCTGTGGCAGGTCAGTGGTAGATCTGACCTATCGTGGGAGGAATCCGTCCGCCTCGATCTGCGTTACGTGGAGAACTGGTCCCTCACGCTCGACCTCCAGATCCTGTGGAAGACTTGGTCGGCCGTCGCCCGCGGGCAAGGAGCTTATTGATGACGATTCGCGACGACCACGCACTCGCCGCTGATCTGGCCACCGAGGCGGGCGAGCGGCTGCTGCGCATTCGCGAGCGCACCGGGTTCGGCGACTCCTCCGCCCTGCGCGCGGAGGGCGACCGGGCCTCCCACGTCTTCCTCATGGAGTCGCTGGCCAGGCTCCGTCCCAGTGACAGTGTGCTGTCGGAGGAGGCCACCCGCGAGGAGCGGCTCGACCCGCGCCGGCTCAGCGCGTCCCGGGTGTGGATCGTGGACCCGCTCGACGGCACGCGCGAGTTCGCCGAGGAGGGGCGGTCCGACTGGGCCGTGCACGTGGCGCTGTGGGAGGGCGGCAGGCTGACCGCGGGCGCCGTGGCGCTGCCCGCCCAGGGCCGCACGCTGACCACCGCGGAGCCGCCCGGGTCGCGCTCCTTCGACGGGGGGCGGTTCCGCATCGCGGTGAGCCGCACGCGCCCGCCGGAGTTCGTGCAGAAGCTGGCCTACCTCCTCGGAGCCGACCTGGTCCCCATCGGGTCCGCCGGGGCGAAGATCTCGGCGGTGCTCACCGGCGAGGTCGAGGCGTACGTACACGCCGGGGGCCAGTACGAGTGGGATTCCGCCGCGCCGGTCGCCGTCGCCCAGGCCGCCGGGGCCCACGCGAGCCGGATCGACGGCTCCGAGCTGACCTACAACCAAGCCGACCCGTCACTACCGGATATCCTGGTTTCCCTACCTGAGCTAGCGACATCGCTGCTCAGCGGGATTCGGGACCTGCACCGCTAAAACCGCCGGAGGAAGCTCCCATGCTCCAGCGCGACTACACGACGTCGCAGCTCGACGTGCTCGAAGCCGAAGCCATTCACATCATGCGCGAGGTTGCGGCCGAGTTCGAGCGTCCCTGTCTGCTCTTCTCCGGAGGCAAGGACTCGATCGTCATGCTCCGCATCGCGGAGAAGGCGTTCTGGCCCGCGGCCATCCCGTTCCCGCTCATGCACGTCGACACGGGCCACAACTTCGACGAGGTCATCGACTTCCGCGACCGCCGCTCCACCGAGCTCGGCGCGCGGCTGATCGTGGCCAGCGTGCAGGACTCCATCGACGCCGGCCGCGTGGTCGAGGAGACCGGGCGGCGCGCCTCGCGCAACCGGCTGCAGACCACCACGCTGCTCGACGGGATCGAGGAGCACGAGTTCGACGCGGTCTTCGGCGGCGCTCGCCGCGACGAGGAGAAGGCCCGCGCCAAGGAGCGGGTCTTCTCCTTCCGCGACGACTTCGGCCAGTGGGACCCGAAGAACCAGCGCCCCGAGCTGTGGAACCTCTACAACTCGCGCATCCGCAAGGGCGAGCACATCCGCGTCTTCCCGCTGTCCAACTGGACCGAGCTCGACGTCTGGGACTACATCAGGCGCGAGGGCATCGAGATCCCCTCCATCTACTTCGCCCACACCCGCAAGGTGTTCGAGCGCGACGGCATGCTGCTGCCCGACTCCGAGGTCGTGCAGCGGGGTGACGACGAGCCGCTGTTCGAGGCCGTGGTGCGCTACCGCACCGTGGGCGACATGACGTGCACGGGCGCCGTGCAGTCCACGGCCGCCACGGTCGAGGAGATCATCGAGGAGATCGCGGCCACCCGGATCACCGAGCGCGGGGCCACCAGGGCCGACGACCGCGCGTCGGAGGCCGCGATGGAGGACAGGAAGAGGGAAGGCTACTTCTAATGGACATTCTTCGCTTTGCCACAGCGGGAAGTGTCGATGACGGTAAGTCCACCCTCATCGGACGGTTGCTCTTCGACTCCAAGGCGATCTTCGAGGACCAGCTGGAGGCGGTCGAGCGCACCTCGCGCGACCGGGGCACCGAATACACCGATCTGTCGCTGCTGACCGACGGCCTGCGGGCCGAGCGGGAGCAGGGCATCACGATCGACGTGGCGTACCGCTACTTCGCGACGCCCCGGCGGAAGTTCATCATCGCCGACACGCCCGGCCACATCCAGTACACCCGGAACATGGTCACCGGCGCCTCCACGGCCGACCTGGCGATCATCCTCATCGACGCCCGCAAGGGCGTGCTGGAGCAGTCGCGGCGGCACGCGTTCCTGACCACGCTGCTGCGGGTGCCCCACCTGGTGCTGGCCGTCAACAAGATGGACCTGGTGGGCTACTCGCAGGAGCGGTTCGACGAGATCAAGGAGGAGTTCACGGCGTTCGCGTCCAAGCTGAACGTCGCCGACCTCACCTTCATCCCGATCTCCGCGCTCAACGGCGACAACGTGGTCTCGCGCTCCGAGAACATGCCGTGGTACCTCGGCACGTCGCTGCTGCACCACCTGGAGAACGTCCACATCGCCTCCGACCGCAACCTGGTCGACGTGCGCTTCCCCGTTCAGTACGTGATCCGCCCGCAGCGGGCCACCGAGCAGGCCTTCCACGACTACCGCGGCTACGCGGGCCAGGTCGCGGGCGGCGTGCTGAAGCCCGGCGACGAGGTGGTGCACCTGCCCTCGGGCCTCACGACCCGCATCGCCTCGATCGACACCTTCGACGGGCCGGTGGAGGAGGCGTTCCCGCCCATGTCGGTGACGCTGCGCTTCGAGGACGACCTCGACATCTCGCGCGGCGACATGATCGCCCGGCCCAACAACCAGCCGCAGGTGGCGCAGGAGCTGGAGGCGATGATCTGCTGGATGGCCGACGGGCTCAAGCTGACGCCGCGCTCCAAGCTGACGATCAAGCACACCACCCGTACGGCCCGTGCCATGGTGCGCGACCTGCACTACCGGCTCGACGTCAACACCCTGCACCGCGACGAGGAGGCGGCCTCCCTCGGCCTCAACGAGATCGGGCGGGTGTCGCTGCGGATCACCCAGCCGCTGTTCGTGGACGACTACGCGCGTAACAGGCTCACCGGCGGCTTCATCCTGGTTGACGAGGCCACGAACGGCACCGTCGGCGCCGGCATGGTCATCGACGCCCGTTAGGTAGATCTTTCCGGGTTCTCCGACCCTCGGTTACTCTCCGCGATAGGGTCTTCGCGTTCCGTGTTCACGACGTGAAGGCCCTTTTTCGTGACCGACCGCGAAAGCACCACCCGGGTCATCTACCTGGGCGGCCTCGGGCGCAGTGGCACCACACTGCTCGAGCGGCTCCTGGGCGAGCTGCCGGGAGTGGTCGCGCTCGGTGAGGTCGTGCACCTCTGGGAGCGGAGCGTGCTCGCGGGGGAGCCGTGCGGGTGCGGTGTGGCCTTTCCTGACTGCCCCTTCTGGCGGCAGGTGGGGGAGCGGGCGTTCGGCGGATGGAGCCCGGCGCTGGCCGGGAAGGTCCTGACGCTGCGGAGCCGGGTCGACCGCACGCGCAGGATCGCGCGGATCGCGCATCCCGACCTGGCCGAGTACGTGCAGGCCTACCGGCTCCTGTACGAGGCCGCGGGCGCGCCGGTCGTGATCGACTCCAGCAAGCACGCGTCGCTGGCCTGCTGCCTGGTGGCCGCCGGGGTGGACGTACGGATCGTCCACGTGGTCAGGGACCCGCGCGCCGTCGCCCACTCCTGGGCCAGGACGGTGCGGCGCCCCGAGGACGGGCGGCCCATGACCCGGTGGCGGCCCGCCCACACGGCCGTCCACTGGACGGCCCAGAACGCCGCGCTGGAGCTCCTGCCGGGACGCGGGGCCCGCGTCACCAGGGTCCGCTACGAGGACCTCCTCGCCGCGCCCGGGCCCACGCTCAGCTCCCTGGCGCTCGGGCTCGGCCTGGCGGAGCCGGAGCTGCCGTTCCTGGACGGCCGCACGGCCTGGCTCGGGCCCTCCCACACCGCGTCCGGCAATCCGATGCGCTTCCACGTGGGGCGGATCGAGCTGCGCCGGGACGACGCGTGGGTGACGGGCCTGCAGGACGGCGACCGCCGGGTGGTCAACGCCCTCACGTGGCCGCTCAGGGCCCGCTACGGCTATCGGGGGTTCGCATGACTCCCTCCGTAGGCGTGGTGATCCCCACCCGGGGCGACCGCCCGGCGCAGTTGCGCGAGGCGGTGGAGTCGGCGCTGGCCCAGGACCACCCCGGGCGCCTGTCCGTGGTCGTGGTCGCCGACGGCGCCGCCCCTGAGGACATCGAGGTGCCGTCCTCTGTCCCGGTCCTGCCGAACACGCTCACCCCGGGCCTCCCCGGCGCCCGCAACACCGGCATCGCGGCCTGCGACACCGACCTCGTCGCCTTCTGCGACGACGACGACGTGTGGCTGCCCGGCAAGCTCGCCGCCCAGACGCGGGCGCTCGCCGAGCGCGGCGGCGAGTTCGCGAGCTGCGGCATCGAGGTGGAGTACGGGCACCGCCGCGTGGCCCGCCTGGCCGGCTGCGACACGGTGACGGCGCACGACCTGGTCCGCTCGCGCATGGTGATGGTGCACTCGTCGACGTTCCTGTTCGAGCGCGGCGCGCTGCGGGTGGACGAGAGCGCCCCGGGCGGCCAGAACGAGGACTGGGACCTGGCCCTGCGCGCCGCCGGACGCCGGCCGATCACCCATGTGGACCGCCCGCTCGTCCGGGTGCGCTGGGGTGGATCCCACTATGTCGCCCGATGGGCGGATCGCATTGCCGGGCTCGACTGGATGCTCGCCCGGCACCCCGAACTGGCCGTGGACCCGCGCGGCGCGGCACGGGTCTACGGCCAGCTGGCCTTCGGCCACGCGGCGCTCGGCCACCGCCGCGAGGCCGTCCGCTGGGCCGTGCGCGCCATGGGGGCCCGGGCCGGGGAGCCGCGCGCCCCGATCGCCCTGGCGGTGGCGGCCGGCCTCATCTCCGCGCCGGCGGTTCTTTCCGCACTTCACCGTAGGGGGCACGGCATTTGACTCGCACCGAGACCACCACCCCGCACGTCCCGCTCCAGCGCCTCCCCGAGGCCCTGTGCCAGGACGCCACCCCGTCTCCACCCACCCACCCCGGCGGACCGCCGCGCGCGCGGGCGGCGGCGTCCGTCCGCTGGTGGGATCGGGTTCGGTTGGGCGGGATCGGGGTGGACGCGCTCACCGAGGACGAGGTGGTCCGGTGGGTGGAGGCCGAGCTGGAGGCCGGCAGGGGCGGCCGGATCGTCACCCCGAACGTCGACATCTGCCGCGCCGCCGCCACCGACCCCGCACTCCGGGAGCTCGTGTGCACCGCCGAGCTGGTGGTGCCCGACGGGATGCCGCTGGTGTGGGCGGCCAGGCTGCTCGGCACCCCGGTGCCCGAGCGGGTCACGGGCGCGGACCTCATCTGGTCGCTCAGCAAGCTCGCCGCCCGCCGGGGCTGGCCCGTCTACCTGCTGGGCGGCCCTCCCGGCGTGGCGCGCAGGGCCGGCAAGGAGCTCACGAGCTGTCATCCCCGGCTGCAGGTGTGCGGGGTGCACGCGCCGCCGTACCACTTCGACACGACCCCCGAGGGGAGCGCGCGCGTCCGGAGGATGGTGGCCGCGGCCCGGCCGAGGGTGGTGTTCGTCGGGCTCGGGTTCCCCCGGCAGGACCGGCTCATCGCCGACCTGAGGGAGGAGCTGCCGGAGGCGTGGTTCGTGGGGTGCGGGGCGGCGATCGCGTTCGCCGCCGGCACGGTCTCCAGGGCGCCGCAATGGATGCGCAGGGCCGGGCTGGAGTGGGCGTACCGGCTGGGCTGCGAGCCGGGGCGGCTGGCGCGCCGCTATCTGGTCGACGACCTGCCGTTCGCGGTACGGCTGCTGGGAGGCAGCCTGGTCACCCGCCTCACGAGGTGAGGGCGCGGACCCGGGCCGCGTCCCGCGGGCTGAGCCCCCGGGCGGCGTCGTCGAGCGCGCGGCGGGAGTCCATGGGGCGGTAGGCCGTGCGGGACAGGCCCGACCAGGCGAACCCCGTGCCCGCCCCGGACGGGCCCGTGCAGGCCCGCGTGATGCGGCGTTCGGCCGCGGGCGTCCATGGCAGGCCGGCGTAGGCGTACAGGCCGCGGAAGCCGGTCAGCGGGTCGGCGGCCAGCGACTCGTACGAGGTGACGCGGACGCCGGGCGTGCGGTCCAGGATCGCGCGGGTCGCCCGCCACAGCGCGGCCGCCTTGGCGAGGCGGTCCTGGGAGCCGACGAGCGCGCGCAGCTCCAGCAGCTCGGGGTGGTCGCGGACCAGGAGCGGCTGTTCGAGCAGCTCGTGGAAGTAGACCGTCCAGCCGAGCCGCTGCCAGCTCGCCACGAACGACACCGGATCCCGCACCAGCGCGATCACCCGGCAGCCCAGGGAGGCGGCGAACCAGCCCGCGCTCAGTACCGCGAACGGGTCGTCCAGCAGCGCCCGGCGGCCCGTCAGGCGGCCGACGGCGAAGGCGGTGCCGTAGCGGAGCAGGCGGGCCAGGTCGTACGGGGAGCGGTTCGCGCGCAGCTCGGAGAGCCAGCGGTAGCGCAGGGCCACCGTGTCGCGGAAGGCGGGCAGCCAGTCGGCGGCGTTGTCGTCGCAGATGTACTGGAACCGGTGGGTCACGGTGGCCCTGAGCACCCCCGGGCAGCGGCCGGGCGGGTGCTGCGGGTTGAGCGGCTCGTTGACGTAGACCAGGTCGCCGCCGGCGGCGAGCATCTTGCCGGTCCAGCTCGTACCGCTCCTCGGCAACCCCGTCACCAGCACCGTCATACCGTCCTCCGGTGAAGGAGAGCGGGCAGGGTGTGGCGGCCGAAGGGGTGGAGGCCGTAGCGGCGGTGCAGTTGCCACAGCGGGAGGAGGTTCTTGACGAGCACGCCGCCCGACCAGCCGATGACCGCCCCGAACGCGCCGTGGACGGGGATCAGGGCCACGTCCAGCGCCACCGTGCAGGTGATCGCCGCCACCAGGTTGAGCAGGCTCGTGCCCGTGTGCCCGGCGGCCGTCAGCACGACGTCGACCATCCCGCAGGCCGTCGCCACCATCATCGTCCCCGCCAGCACGAGCGCCACCGGGACCGCGGACCCGTACGTGGGCCCGAAGAGCCGCAGCAGCCACGGCGCCAGCGCCGCGTACGCCAGCCACACCGGCCACGTCAGCAGCACCAGCCAGATCGTGGCGGTCTGGTACAGCTCACCGGCCCGCGCCCGCTCGCCGTCCGCGAGCGCGCTCACCAGCCGAGCCTGTACGGCCTGCGCCAGCCCCTGGCTCGCGAGCTGCCCGACCACCTTGAACCGGGTGGCGGCCGTGTAGACGGCGGCCTGCGCGGGCCCGCCGAGCAGCGCGACGACCACGATGTCCAGCCGCTGGAACACCGCCTGGATCGCCCCCGCGACCGACCGGGGGGCCGTGTGCCGCCACAGGTCGCGGGTCGTCCCCGGCAGGTACGGGCTCCGCGGCACCCGCCCCCGCAGCTCCGCCCAGGCGATGACCGCCACCAGCGCGTACGGCGCCCCCCACGCCACCGGCAGCCACGAGACCGCCCCCGCCAGCGCGGCGCAGGTGACCAGCGCGAGCTGCGAGAAGGGCACCAGCAGCCCGTCCACGAGCACGGTGGGCCGCATGGCCCCGAACCCCCGGGTGGCGGCCAGCAGCACGTCCCCCACCACCATGACGGGCAGGATCGCGGCGAGCGGTCCCAGCCGCGGGTAGAGCACGACCGCCGCGACGCAGGAGGCCACCACACAGGGCACGAGCGCCGCCCGGATATATCCGGATATGCCGAGATAGTCGTACGTCTTCGCCCGCGCGATGAAGAACACGAGCCCGTTCCCCGCGTCCAGCTTGGCGATCCCCGCCGCCATGAGGGCCATCGCGGTGACCGTGAAGAACGCCCCGGCGTCGGCCGGACTGAACGCCCTGGTCACGACCATCACGAGCACGAACTGCGCGACCGCCCCGCAGCCCGCCCCCAGCACGCCCGCGATCCCGCCACGCCGCAGCCGCCGGTCCGCGACCGCGGTCAGCGCCGCCACGAAGGCTCCCCGCTCAGCCACCGCACCAGCCGGGCGTCGTACGGCTCGAAGTGGTCGCGCAGCTCCCGCGCCAGCGCCCGCGGCACCGGCCGCGGCAGAGGGCGGCCGTTGTGCCGCTCGAACAGCGGATAACCGAGATGCGGCACGCCCAGGAACGCCAGCACCCGGTCGTACGCGGTCTCCGGCTCGGCGAAGAACCGATGGCTGTCGAGCACCAGGATCCGTTCGCGGCCGACCAGGGCCTCCAGCCGGTCGAGCTGGTCGGCGTAGCGCCCGCGGGCCACATAGGCGTGGTGGCGGTGGGAGTGGTGCAGGGAGAAGGGCGACTCGCGCAGCGCCTCCTCGGCCCCCGCCAGCCGCTCGGGCTCCAGCTCGATCGCGTGCTCGAGCAGCGACTCCGTCTCGTAGCCCCTGGCCAGCTCGTGGGCGTGGGCCGAGCAGGCGCGCTCGACCGGATCGCGTACCAGCACGATCAGCCGCACCTCGGGCAGGTCGGCTGCGATCCGCTCACCGGCCAGCGGATGGAACAGGTAATAGGGGGACGACTCGAACGCCAGCGCCCGCGAGCCGTACCGGTGCTCGACCAGCCCGGCGCTCATCCGCAGCGGGAAGTGCGCCTGGTACCAGTGCTGTCCCCGCGCGTAGCCGACGTCGAAGTAGTGCACCCCCTTGTGCAGCACCGGCTTGAGCAGCAGCGGATGCTGGGCCAGCGCCCGGTACAGCGAGGTGGTGCCGCACCGCTGCGCCCCCGCGATCAGGAACGACGGCAGCACCCGCACCCCCGACGTGATCCTCCCCGTGGCGCGTGACAGCGACAGCACCGACCGTTTCATGGTCTTCACGTGAGCAGCTCCTCGTGGTCGACGACCGGGTTGAGCCAGGTGTCCGGCGGCCCGAGCGGCGCGTGCCCGTCGGCGGCGTGCCGGTCGGCCAGCGTGATGAGATAGCGCAGCGCGGTCTGCCTGGCCACCACGGCCGACACCCCCAGGGGCGCCAGCTCGCGGAAGGCCCGCGCCACGCACGCCCGCGCCGCGACCCGCGGGGACATCCTGCGCAGGGCCCGCTGGAAGAAGTGGTGCACGGCGTCGAAGCCGTAGGGCACGCCGAGCTCGTACCGCTCCCAGTCCCACACCAGCAGCCGGCCGTCGGGGGACGGGCACATGTTCCACGGCGCGAGATCGCCGTGCCAGGCCGTGCGCGGCCCGCCGGTGGCCGCGATCTCCCTGACCGCGTCGAGCAGCAGTGGCCGCGACACCCGGCCGCGCCGCACCGGCAGCGGCGACAGCGCCAGCACCGCCAGCCCCCGCCAGCTGCCGTGGTGCAGCACGGCGGGCGGCACCACCGTGTCCAGCTCCAGGCCGGCCAGCCTGCGCAGGGCCGCCGCCTCGGCGGTGATCAGCGCGCGCGCCCGCGCGCTGTCGCCGATCTTCACGAACGCCAGCAGCCGCCCGCCCGAGCGGGCCTCCAGGACGGGCTTGCGGTTGGCCCGCGCGGCCGGCCGCACGTGCAGGACGGTCTCGACGGGCTGCCCGAAGACCTCGCCCAGGTACGTGGCGATGGACCCCTCACCCGGCACGACGACCGGGGACCAGGGATGCCACCAGCGGCGCGGCACCATGCGGCGGGGCACGGCGGGGTGCGGCAGCACGGTGTACGCCCGGGGCGACCCCGGCCCCGGATACAGCAGCCGCACGGTCTTCTCGAGATAGTCGAGCCGGATGGCGGCGTCGCTCACGTGACTTCCCCTCGGCTGTTGCGCCACAGCAGGGCGAAAGAGACGAGATAGAGGCTGAGCGGGGTGACCAGGCCGTCGTAGACGAACATGTAGAGCAGCACCAGCCCCATCACCAGCACCCCGGCCAGCCCGATCGGGCTGCGGTCGGCCCAGTGGCGCCGGATCGCGCCCGCGAAGAACGCCACGTAGAGCACGGCCCCGGTGAACCCCTGCGTGATGATCAGCAGCCAGAGCTGGCCGTCGCTGCCCAGCGGCGGGTGCCCGCAGCCCTCGCACCACTCGGTGCGGCCCGTGGTGATCGTGCGATGGTTGCCCGTGGCGTTGCGCGTGTTGCCGTACCCGATGAGCGGCGAGTGGCCGGCGGCCGCGACGGTGGCCGTCACGGTGAAGGCCCTGATGTCGTTGGAGTGCGGCCGGTCCAGTCGCTGCGCGACCAGCGGCGCGAGCGGGCTCAGCGCGAACGCCACCGCCGCCACCGCGACGGCCCCGCAGAGCGCTGCCCTGGTCCGGCCGCGCACCCGGACGATCAGGTACGCCACGGCCAGGCCGAGCCCGATCCACAGGCCGCGGTTGAGCGAGTAGACGACGGGGATGGCGGCCAGGGCGACCACGACGGCCACGAAGGCCTTCCGCCGCCGCCCCCCGTACACCCACCACCCGACCACGAACCACACCAGCAGCACCGACACGTTGCTGCCCCACGCGTTGGCCCACTCGAACGGCGCCTCGGGCCTGGGGGAGGCGAAGCCCAGCACCTTCTGCGTCTGGGCGGCGGTGGGGTGGATGAGGTTCTGCACGAACGAGTTGGAGGCCACCCAGTCGGGCAGCAGCAGCTCCACCGGCGAGGTGAACGCGAACGACGGGACGAACACGCCGAGCAGCCCGCCCGCGACCGTCGTGACGAACAGCACGCCGAGCATCCGCACCAGGCGCAGCTGCGGCAGCTCGCGCTCGGTGAGGTTGCCCAGGTAGAGCACCATGATCAGGATGGCGGTGTAGAGCGCCAGCCGCATGGCGTAGCCGACGATCCGGCCGGGCCCGATCTCGCCGTACGTGCCCGGTGGCATCTCCGACAGCATGAGCCCGCTCACCAGGTAGCCGGCGATCAGCAGCAGCCACAGCCCGAACCCGCGCGGCACCCTGATCGGCCGGCGCCGCCACAGGATCACCGCCATCGGCACCGCCATCACGATCACCGACAGCCCGCCGAACCCCAGCGCCCACCACACCGGATAGCCGACGAGCAGCGCCGCGATCGGCCACGCGGGCCCTCTCACGTCGGCTGGCCGGGGCGCCGCGGGTGCATGGGCATGGGGGTGGTCTCGCCCAGGTCCAGCTCGCCCGTGGCGACGAGCTTGCCGAGCGGGGTGTGCGTGCGCGGCTCCAGCAGCGGCACGAACGACGGCAGCGCGTCGGTCACCGTCACCACGCCGATGACGGGTACGTCGTGCCTGGCGAGCCGCCGTACGGCGGCCGCGACGTGGACCGAGGTGGCCCGGCCGAGCCCCACCAGCAGCAGTGCCGCGTCGGCCCTGGACAGGTCGCGTACGTCGCAGCCGTCGAGCACCGTCAGGGGGATGCTGACGGCCACCGGGTCGGCGGACTCCTCCAGGTCGGGCGGCAGGATCCGGACCAGCAGCCGCTTGCCGGGACACGCGGCCACCGCGGCGCAGGCCAGCTCGTGGGCCACGCCGGGCTCGCGCGGGCTCGACAGGTCGCCCAGCACGGGCAGGCCGGTCAGCCGTTCGACGTCGGCGACCGTGCGCAGCCGCCGGTCGAGCCGGTCACGGGCGTAGGCGGCGGCCGAGCCCGCGAGCAGGCCCGCCATGAGCCCGGTGCCGAGGTAGAGGGGCAGGCTGGGCGAGCTGGGCGCGGTCGGCGGGGCGGCCTGGCTGATGATCGTGCCGGGGGTCACCGCGACCGTCCTGAGCCCGTCGTACCTCAGCGCGAGCCCGGCGGCCTGCCGGTTGAGCACGCTCTCCCGCTGCGTGGCGATCGTGTGCTCGGGAGTGCCTTTGGACAACCCGGCGAGCTGCTTGATCACCGCGTCGAGCGCGGTGTTGACCTGCTTGAGCTTGCCCAGCACCACCTGCTGCTGGGCGGTCAGCGCGGCCAGCGCGCTCTCGCGGCGATTGGCCAGGTACGCCTGGGCGTACGCGCGGGACTGGGCCGCGGCGACGCCGGCGTCGGCGGCCGTCACCGAGATCCACAGCACCGCCGAGTTGGGCGGCACCGAGACCTCGACGGGCTCCGGGGTCTCGACCCGCAGCGTCCTGGCCGCCCGCGCCGCGACCACGGCGGACTGCGCGACCTGGGCCTCGGTGTCGAGGTTGAGCGCCTCGCGCTGGCGGCTGGTCACCTGGTTGGCCGGCTCCTGCGGGCCTACCGGCATGACGAGCACCTGCGTGGTCGCGGTGTAGGCGGACGGCGTGAGCCGCATGAGCGCGAGGCCGGCGGTGCCGCCGAACACGACGCAGCCCACCAGCAGCAACCATCGCCTGCGCAGCAGCGAGAGATGCTCGTCCAGGTCCGTGCCGGAGCTCATTGGGGAGGGTCTCCTGGAATTGCGTCGAGATGTGCGCCCACTATAGGGCGGACGATTATCAGCCAAGCCTAATACCCAAGATTTTCTGCAGAACGGCACAAGGTAAAGGCAGCTATAAAAGGAAATGTCCGGAAAATTCCTTGGGTCATATACCCATCGCGAGCTGCCGAGACACGGCACACTTGCTGAAGTTCCCGGAACGGCATGGCAAGGATCCGGTTTGATAGGCGGGGGTCGTTCGACGAGGGGGTTGAAAGGCTTTGCAGCTACGGGGAATTTCTCATAACACCACCAACGCGGCGCTTATTCTGGCCGTGATCGTGATGCTGTCCGCCTGTTCCACGGCGGAGGGCTCCAACGCGCGCGCGCCCGTGGCGATCAAGGAAGCCTCGGGCTCGCCCTCCTGCACGGCCACCTCCAGGCTCATCCCGTCCTGCGGCGCCTGGTGGGGCCTCGCGCCGGAGGTCTTCAGCGGCGCCCCGCTGGATCAGGCCCTGCACAGCGCCGAGTCGCGCATGGGCGCCGCCGCCGACGTGGTGCACGTCTACCACCGGGGCAGCGAGCTGTTCCCCACGCCCGCCGAGATCAGGCTGGCCCGCGACCCGGCCAGGCCCCGGCTGCTCATGGTCAACTGGAAGCCCTCGCTCGACCACACCTGGGCCGAGATCGCCGACGGGGCGCTCGACGCCCGGATCGACCGGCTGGCCGGATACCTCAGGCGCACCTTCCCCGAGCGGTTCTTCCTCACCCTCCACCACGAGCCGGAGAACGACGTGGACGAGTCGTCGGGCTCGGGCATGCAGGCCACCGACTACGCGGCCATGTTCCGGCACGTCGTGGCCAGGCTGCGGGCCGAGGGGGTGAAGAACGCCGTCATGGTCATGACGTACATGGGGGCGCCCAACTGGGCGGCCGAGCCGTGGTTCGAGGACCTCTACCCGGGTGACGACGTGGTCGACTGGGTGGCCATGGACCCGTACGCCGACGGCAAGGTCGAGGACTTCGAGGGGCTGGTGAACAAGACCCGCAAGGAATATCCGGACTGGCCGGGGTTCTACCGGTGGATGCAGGCCCGCTTCCCCGGCAAGCCGGTCATGGTGGCCGAGTGGGGGGTGTTCGAGCGGAGCGACGACCGGGGGTTCAAGCGGGCGTTCTACGAGTCGGTGCGGCGGCAGATCAAGCGATATCCGCAGATCAAGGCGCTGCTGTACTTCGACTCGCCGCAGGCGCCGCGCGGCGACACCAGCTTCGACACCGGCTCGGGGGCCGACCGGGCGTTCACCGAACTGGCTCGGGATCCTTACTTCCGCTCGACACCCGTCCCGAGGCCGTGATCCGCCACCCCACGACCGTGACCGCGGCGGCGGCGACGAGGGCGCAGACGGTGAGGGTGTTGCTCACGTTGAGCAGCTTGAGCGCGGAGGCGAGCAGGACGATGGCCAGCAGCGCCCGGATCAGGCCGCCGGGGGCGCGCGAGGAGATCCGGGCGCCGAGGTAGACGCCCGGGATCGAGCCGATGAGCAGCGACAGCGTGAGGTCCAGCTGGAAGTCGCCGAACAGCAGGTGCCCGAGCGCGGCGGAGGCCACCAGCGGCACGGCCTGGACGAGGTCCGTGCCGACGAGCTGGTTGGCCTTGAGCGCCGGGTAGAGGACGAGCAGGGCCACGATGATCAGCGATCCGGATCCGACGGAGGAGACTCCCACGACCAGTCCGCCCACCGTACCGACCAGTAGGGTCGGAATTGGGCGCACGACGATCTCATGGGCGCTCGACGTGCCTCCCCGCGCGCCGAGCCAGCTCTTGAGCGCCATGCCGGCCACGGCCAGCAGGAGCGCCACGCCGAGCGCGTACTTGACCGCGTCGGTGACCGCGAACGCGCGGGCCAGGAACACCCCGCAGAAGGCGGCCGGCACCGAGCCCGCGCACAGCCAGCCGACCAGGCGCAGATTGACCGTGCCCCGGCGCAGGTGCACGGCGCTGCCGACCGGCTTCATGACGGCCGAGGCGACCAGGTCGCTGGAGACCGCGGCCAGCGGCGAGACGTTGAAGAACAGCATCATCATCGGCGTCATGAGCGCCCCGCCGCCCATCCCGGTCAGCCCGACCACGATCGCGACGAAAAAGGACCCGAGGATCAGGGGGAAGTCGATCACCGAACCCAGCCTCCAGACCGCAGCGTCCCCAGGACCTGGGAGACGGCCGCGTCGATCGAAATGTGCGTGGTGTCGATCACCAGTTCGGCGTCGTCCGGCTCCTCGTAGGGGTCGGAGACGCCGGTGAACTCGGGGATGAGGCCGGCGCGCGCCTTGGCGTACAGGCCCTTGCGGTCGCGCCGCTCGCACTCCTCCAGCGGCGTCGCGACGTGCACGAGCAGGAAGTCGGCCCCGACCGACTCGACCATCTCGCGCACCTCCTCGCGGGTGGCCGCGTAGGGGGCGATGGGGGCGCAGATGGCCAGGCCGCCGTGGCGGGCGGTCTCGGCGGCGACGAAGCCGATGCGGCGGATGTTCAGGTCGCGGTCGGCCTTGGAGAACGTCAGGCCCTTGGACAGCAGGTGGCGTACGACGTCGCCATCGAGGTAGGTCACTGTGCGGCTGCCGAGCTCCAGCAGCGCGTCGCGCAGGCCGCGGGCGATCGTGGACTTGCCGGAGCCGGACAGGCCGGTGAAGAAGACCACGAGGCCGCGGCGGTGCGGCGGGCCCGGGATGTGCACGGGGTCGGGGCCGGCCAGGTGCTCGGCGGCGCCGTAGGCGGTGGCGACGTGCTCGCGCAGCTCCAGGTCGATCTCGGGCTCCTCGCGGGGCGCCAGGGGCACGGAGACGACCATCGTGTCCTCCGGCAGCTTCTCCTTGGCCCGGAGCGCGGCGCGTACGACCGCGGGGCCCGGCTCGCCGTACGAGAGGGGGAGCAGCATGATCAGCGCGTCGAGCTCCTTGGCGGTGGCGACGATCTCGGAGAGGTCGTCGAGGGGCCCCCGCATGCTGACGGCGAGCGCGGGACGCCCGCCGAGCTCCGCCCTGACCTCGGCCGGGGTGCGCCGCAGGCGCGCGAACGGGCCGTGTTCGGGCGTGCCGAGGCCCTTGACCGGCCCCGAGGTCAGTCCGTCGGGCTCCTGGGCGGCCACCGTGAGGGCGGCCAGCGGCAGGCCCTCGGGGTCGAGCAGCGTGACCTCGTCGCCGGGTGAGAGATCGGCGGACACGTGGAGCGTGACGGATGCGGGCCACGGCGTGCCGTCCGCGAGAGTGCCCCGCTCGTGCACCGCGTGCAGGTCATCGTGGCCCAGGAACCCGGTCAGCGGCTCGAAGGCGCCGGAGAGCAGCAGCTCGAGGTCGGCCAGCTCGCGCGCATCGGGGGTCCACTCCACGGCTCCAACATCCCAACTATTCCGATTGAATTGGTAGGGATGGAGTCTACCGATTGATGCAAGTGTGCCGCTAGAGGACCCGGGCGAAGTGGTGTTGCGGCTTCCTGATCACCATGGTGATCTCGTCATGGGTGGCAGGGTAGCGGCCGTTGCTCAGCTTGGAGGCCAGCGCGACCGCGGCGACGGTGAGCTTGCGCCGGCGGGCCGGGCCGCTGGTGTTGCGCTGGTCGTCGGTGATCATGAGGCCCCGGCTGAGGCAGAAGGCGTAGATGCCGTCGCTCGACGCCAGCGGCTCGTACACGCTGGGCAGCGGGCCCGGGGTGCCCGGCGTCACGAGCATGCGCCAGAACACGCGGCGCAGCAGCGACGGCGTGATCCGGTCGAGCAGCCCGTAGGCCGACTTGCGGTCGCGCATCCGCAGCAGCACCAGGCCGCCCGGGCGCAGGGACTGCAGCAGCCGGTCGAAGACGAGCTCCGAATGCTTGATGCGCTCCAGCAGGAAGGACAGCTGGATCACGTCGTACGACCTGGGCGGCAGCGGCACGGAGCGCAGGTCGCCCAGCGACCACGACACCAGGTCGGCCCGCTCCCCGAGCACCGCCCGGATGGCGGGGATCTCCTCGTCGGCCCCGGTGGCCCTGGTCTCGATCTCTTCCAGGTTGAGCGGTTCGTCGTGCGCGCAGCCGGCGACCAGCACGTCGAGCCGCCTGCCTGGCAGCCCGGACCAGTGCTCGCGGACCCGTTGACCGAAGACGTCGCCCCGCTGGGCGACCGATCGCACCTCAGACATGTCACCTACAGTAATCACTCGAACGGTTTCAGTGAGCCATTTCCTCGCTAGCATCCTTCCCCGTGAACGGCGAGGTTTACGTAGGAAATGCGGGCGTAGATGCGGCCATGGACCGGGGCTGGTTGCTGGGTCATTTCAAACCCCTCGGCGACCCAAGGCACAGTGACGACGTGGAGATCAAATGGGGGGTGCACGCGCCCGGTGAGGAGCGCGCGGAGTGGGTCAAGGGGGAGGCGCGCACGGCCCTGCTGGTCCTGATCAGCGGCCGGTTCCGGGTGGAGCTGCCGGGACGCAGCGTGCTGCTGGCCGAGCCGGGTGACTACGTGGTCTGGGGCAAGGGCGTCGACCATTCGTGGCGCGCGGAGGAGGCCTCGACCGTGCTCACCGTCCGCTGGCCGTCCGTGGCCGGTTACCGGGTCGGCTGAGCTGCGCCTGCGAGTACCCTTGGAGAGAACCCCCGCGACCTGACCCGGCCGGGGGTAGTCGTGTTGCCGTCGTGGGGCTGTGGGCGTATCTGATGAGTCTTTCCGGGCTACTTGACCTTGTTCGCGCCGACCCGAAACTGACCGCCGCTCTCGAAGAGGGCGGCGATGTCGCGCTGGTCGCGCCCGTCGCGCTGCGGCCGTTCGGCGTGGCCGCGCTGGCCACGCACGACCAGCGGGCCGTGCTGGCGGTCACCGCGACGGGCCGCGAGGCGGAAGACCTCGCCGCCGCGCTGACCAGCCTCATCGAGCCCAGCTCGGTGGCCGTGTTCCCGGCCTGGGAGACGCTGCCGCACGAGCGGCTCTCGCCGCGCAGCGACACCGTGGGGCAGCGGCTGGCGGTGCTGCGGCGGCTGGCGCACCCGATCAAGGGTGACAGCGCGGCCGGGCCGCTCAGCGTGATCGTGGCGCCGATCAGGGCGCTGCTGCAGCCCATCGTGAAGGGGCTCGGCGACCTGGAGCCCATCAGGCTGCGCGCGGGCGACGACGCCGACCTCGACGAGGTCGTCGACCGCCTGGTGACCAACGGCTACCACCGGGTCGACATGGTGGAGAAGCGCGGTGAGGTGGCCGTGCGCGGCGGGCTGCTCGACGTGTTCCCGCCGACCGAGGAGCACCCGCTGCGGCTGGAGTTCTGGGGCGACACGGTCGAGGAGATCCGCTGGTTCAAGGTGGCCGACCAGCGCTCGCTGGAGGCGGCCGAGGAAGGGCTGTTCGCGCCGCCGTGCCGCGAGCTGCTGCTGACCGACGAGGTCAGGGCCCGGGCGGCGGAGCTGGCCGAGGAGCACCCGGCGCTGGCCGAGGTGCTCGACCAGCTCGCCGAGGGCTCGCCGGTCGAGGGCATGGAGGCGTTCGCGCCCGTGCTGGCCGGCGAGATGGACCTGCTGCTCGACCACCTGCCGGTCAGGTCCGCGGTGTTCGTGTGCGACCCCGAGCGGATCAGGGGGCGGGCCGAGGAGCTCGTACGCACGTCGCAGGAGTTCCTGGAGGCCTCCTGGATCAACGCGGCGGCCGGCGGCGAGGCGCCGATCGACCTGGGCGCGGCGGCCTTCCGCACCCTGGAGGAGATCCGCGACCACGCCGACGCGCTGGGCCAGCCGTGGTGGACGATGGCGCCGTTCGGCGGCGGGGTCGAGCTCGACGCGCAGGACTCCGAGGCCTACCGGGGCGACACCGCCAAGGCGCTGGCCGACATCAAGGGCTGGCTGGCCGAGGACAAGGCAGTCGTGCTGCTCAGCGAGGGCCACGGGCCGGCCGAGCGGATGGTCGAGCTGCTCAAGGGCGTCGACGTGCCCGCCAGGCTGCGGCAGTTCCTGGACAAGGCGCCCGAGCCCAAGGTCGTCCACGTCAGCACGGGCCTGATCGAGCACGGCTTCATCACGTCCAACCTGGCCGTGCTCACCCACCTCGACCTGGTCGGGCAGAAGGCGTCCACCAAGGACATGCGGCGCCTGCCGTCGCGCCGGCGCAACATGGTCGACCCCCTCCAGCTCAAGGTCGGCGACCACGTGGTGCACGAGCAGCACGGCGTGGGCCGCTACATCGAGATGGTCCAGCGCACGGTCCAGGGCGCCACCCGCGAATACCTGGTCATCGAATACGCCAAGGGCGACCGGCTCTACGTGCCGACCGACCAGCTCGACGAGGTCACCCGCTACGTCGGCGGCGAGGCGCCCACGCTCAACCGCATGGGCGGCGCCGACTGGGCCAAGGCCAAGTCCCGCGCGAAGAAGGCGGTCAAGGAGATCGCGGGGGAGCTGATCAGGCTCTACTCCGCCCGCATGGCCTCGCCGGGCCACGCGTTCGGGGACGACACGCCGTGGCAGCGGGAGATGGAGGACGCCTTCCCGTACGCCGAGACCGGCGACCAGCTGGAGGCCATCGACGAGGTCAAGCGCGACATGGAGCGCGGCATCCCGATGGACCGGCTGATCTGCGGCGACGTCGGCTACGGCAAGACCGAGATCGCGGTGCGGGCGGCGTTCAAGGCGGTGCAGGACGGCAAGCAGGTGGCCGTGCTGGTGCCGACGACGCTGCTGGTCCAGCAGCACATGTCCACCTTCACCGAGCGGTTCTCCAGCTTCCCCGTCACGCTCAAGCCGGTCTCCCGGTTCCAGACCGACGGCGAGGTCAAGGGCACGCTCGAAGGGCTCAGGTCGGGCGCCGTCGACGTCGTGATCGGCACCCACCGGCTGCTCAGCCCCGAGGTCCGCTTCAAGGACCTGGGGCTGATCATCATCGACGAGGAGCAGCGGTTCGGCGTCGAGCACAAGGAGGCGATGAAGCACCTGCGCACGCAGGTCGACGTGCTGGCCATGTCGGCCACGCCGATCCCGCGCACGCTGGAGATGGGCCTGACCGGCATCCGCGAGATGTCCACGATCCTCACGCCGCCGGAGGAGCGGCACCCGATCCTCACGTTCGTGGGGCCGTACGAGGAGAAGCAGATCGGGGCGGCGATCCGGCGCGAGCTGATGCGCGACGGGCAGATCTTCTTCGTGCACAACCGGGTGGCCTCGATCAACCGCGTGGCCGCGCGGCTGCGCGAACTGGTGCCCGAGGCGCGCATCGCGGTGGCGCACGGGCAGATGAACGAGCACCAGCTCGAGAAGATCATGGTGGGCTTCTGGGAGCGGGAGTACGACCTGCTGGTCTCCACCACGATCGTCGAGTCCGGGCTCGACGTGCCCAACGCCAACACGCTGATCGTCGACCGGGCCGACAACTACGGCCTGTCGCAGCTGCACCAGCTCCGCGGGCGCGTCGGGCGGGGCAGGGAACGCGGTTACGCGTACTTCCTCTACCCGCCGGAGAAGCCGCTGACCGAGACCGCCCACGAGCGGCTGGCCACGATCTCGCAGCACACCGAGATGGGCGCGGGCATGTACGTCGCCATGAAGGACCTGGAGATCCGCGGCGCGGGCAACGTGCTCGGGGCCGAGCAGTCCGGGTTCATCGCGGGCGTCGGCTTCGACCTGTACGTACGGCTGATGGCCGAGGCCGTGCAGGAGCAGAAGGCCAAGCTCGAAGGCGGCGAGGCGCAGGAGGAGCAGCAGGACGTCAAGGTCGAGCTGCCGATCAACGCCCATATCCCGCACGACTACGTCACCTCCGAGCGCCTGCGGCTGGAGGCGTACAAGCGGATCGCGGCCATCGCCTCCCCCGCCGACATCGACGAGGTACGCGCCGAGCTGACCGACCGCTACGGCAAGCCGCCCGCGGAGGTGGAGAACCTGCTGGAGGTGGCCAAGTTCCGGATCAAGGCGCGCCAGGCCGGGCTCACGGACGTGACGCTGCAGGGGCAGAACATCAAGTTCGGCCCGGCCCGGCTGAGGGAGTCGCAGCAGGTCCGGCTCGACCGGCTGTACAAGAAGGCGATATACAAGCAGGCGGCCGAGACGCTGCTGGTGCCGGTGCCCAAGACCAAGCCGCTCGGTGGGCAGCCGCTCCGGGATCTCGACCTGCTCAAATGGTGCGGTGACCTGGTCGAGGCGATGTTCCTCGAGCCAGCGCGGGTAAGCTAGCGGCGGTTTTCGGTCGGAAAGGGACGCACGTGAAGTCGATACGAGTGGCTGTGGCCGCTGCCGCGGTGGGCATCGCGCTTACCGCCTGCTCTTCCCCCATGCAGGCCGGCGCCGCGGCCGTGGTGGGCAAGGAGCGCATCTCGACGGGTCAGCTCAACAGGGACGCGGAGGCCTACAAGGCCGCACTGAAGCAGAACAAGCTGGACGAGACGGCGCTCGGCGTGCCGGTCAGCCAGTACGTGCTCCAGCGGCTGGCCGACATCAGCGCCGCCAAGCAGCTGATGGCGCGCAACAACGTCCAGGTGACCGACAAGGAGATCGACGCCAAGCTCCAGGACCCCGGCCAGTACCAGTCGCCCCAGATCAACCTGCTGGCCCTGGGCGTCGCGCCCAGCTACGCCCGCGAGTACGCGCGCACGGCGGTCGGGATGGCCAAGCTGCAGCAGCAGGCCGGCCAGGGCGGGCTCGACAAGCTCCGCCAGGACTTCGCCTCGATCAAGACGATCTTCAACCCCCGCTTCGGTGTGGTCAACGCCAACCCGTCGCAGGAGAACCCGTCGCTGTTCGTGGACGCCGGCAGGTTCGGCAAGGCCACCCCGCAGCAGGCGCCTCAGCAGCAGCAGCCGCAGGGCTGAGCCGTGCCGCTGACCGTCGTCACCACCTCGCCCAGGGTCCCGCCGGGCCTGCTGAGCCATCAGGCCTGGCAGGTGCTGCGCTCTGGCCCGGTGCTGACCGGGTCCGCCGCGCATCCGCAGCTGCCCTACCTGGCGGAGGCGGGGGTGTCGGTCGAGGTCGTGGAGCCCGACCCGCGCGGGCTGGCCGCGCGGGCCGTCGGCGAGAGCGTGGTGTGGCTCGCCTCGGCCTCCGAGAAGGAGGACGAGGAGTTCATGCGCGCGGTCGGGCACGCCGCGATCGCGCTGGAGGAGCCGCCGCTGATCGAGGTGGTGCCGGGCTCGTACGACCTGCCGGGGGCGCGGGTGCTCGACCTGGTCGCCGTGATGGACCGGCTGCGGACCGAGTGCCCGTGGGACCGCAAGCAGACGCACGAGTCGCTGGTGCCGTACCTGCTCGAAGAGGCGTACGAGGTGCTGGAGACCATCGAGCAGGGCGACTACCCGGCACTCCGCGAGGAGCTGGGCGACCTGCTGCTCCAGGTGGTCTTCCACGCGCGGGTGGCCGCGGACTTCGACATGGACGACGTGGCGGCCGGGATCGTCGAGAAGCTGGTGCGCCGCCATCCGCACGTCTTCGGCTCGGTACGCGCGGAGAGCGCCGACGAGGTCAACGACAACTGGGACGCGATCAAGGCGGCCGAGCGGGCCGCCAAGGGCCGGGAGTCGGTGCTCGACGGCGTGCCCATGGGGCAGCCCGCGCTGTCGCTGGCCGCCCAGCTGGTGCGCCGGGCCGAGCGGGCCGGGGCGCCCGACGCGCTCGCGGCGGCCGTCGGGCAGGGGGTGGCCCGGGAGCTGTTCGACCTGGTCCGCCGGGCCGCGGAGGCCGGTCTCGACGCCGAGGCCGAGCTGCGGGCGGCCGCCCGTACGTACCGGGACAGGGTGCGCGCCTGGGAATCGGCCTGACCCTGCGGTGCGCGGTTCGGTGTCCGGTGACCGTGCGGTCCCGCGTCCGGGTGTACCGATAGGCTCTGATGGCATATCGCCTTTCACTTAGGAGCGCAATCCCGTGGCTACCATCGAGGTCGTATACGCCCGCGAGATCCTCGACTCCCGAGGCAACCCCACGGTCGAGGTCGAGATCGTGCTCGACGACGGCAGCACCGGCCGCGCGGCCGTGCCGAGCGGGGCGTCCACCGGCCAGTTCGAGGCGGTCGAGCTGCGTGACGGCGGCAAGCGTTACGGCGGCAAGGGCGTGGAGAAGGCCGTCCTCGCCGTGACCGACGAGATCTTCGAGGAGATCAACGGCATCGAGGCCGAGGACCAGCGCATCATCGACCAGATCATGATCGACCTGGACCGCACGCCCAACAAGGCCAAGCTCGGCGCCAACGCCATCCTGGGCGTCTCGCTGGCCGTCGCGAAGGCCGCCGCCGACAGCGCCGACCTGCCGCTCTTCCGCTACGTCGGCGGCCCCAACGCCCACGTGCTGCCCGTGCCGATGATGAACATCCTCAACGGCGGCGCCCACGCCGACACCAACGTGGACATCCAGGAGTTCATGATCGCGCCGATCGGGGCGGAGACGTTTCGCGAGGCCGTGCGCATGGGCACGGAGGTCTACCACGCGCTCAAGGGCGTGCTCAAGGAGAAGGGCTACGCCACGGGCCTGGGCGACGAGGGCGGCTTCGCGCCCAACCTGCCGTCCAACCGCGACGCGCTCGACCTGATCCTGGTCGCCATCGAGCGGGCCGGCTACGTGCCGGGCGAGGACGTGGCGCTGGCGCTCGACGTGGCCGCCTCCGAGTTCCACAAGGACGGCGTCTACACGATCGACGGCAAGGGCCTGTCGGCGCAGGAGCTGATCGAGTTCTACGCGGACCTGGTCGCCAACTACCCGCTCGTCTCCATCGAGGACCCGCTCGACGAGGAGGACTGGGCCGGCTGGAAGGCCATCACCGAGGCGCTCGGCGACAAGGTGCAGCTCGTGGGCGACGACCTGTTCGTCACCAACCCCGAGCGGCTGGAGCGCGGCATCAAGGAGGGCACCGCCAACGCCCTGCTGGTCAAGGTCAACCAGATCGGCACGCTGTCGGAGACCCTCGACGCCGTGGACCTGGCCCACCGCAACGGCTACAAGTGCATGATGAGCCACCGCTCCGGCGAGACCGAGGACACGACGATCGCCGACCTCGCGGTCGCGGTCAACTGCGGCCAGATCAAGACCGGCGCCCCGGCCCGTTCGGACCGGGTGGCCAAGTACAACCAGCTGCTGCGCATCGAGGAGCTCCTCGACGACGCCGCCCGCTACGCGGGTCGCGCCGCCTTCCCGCGCTTCCGGCGCTAGTTTCGAATACGGCCGCGAGGCGGCGGCTCCAAAGTGACCACGCCGCCTCCGGGCCGTATAGGCCATAAGCAGGGGGTGTCCAAATGGCTAAGAGGCCGCAGCTGACCGGGCGGGCCGCCATCCTGGCCGTCGTGGTGTGCGCGATCGCGATGAGCCTGGCCTACCCTGTCCGCGAGTACATCAGCCTGCGCCGCAGCATCGCCGAGCATCGGGCGGAGAAGGCCAGGGTCGAGGCGGAGAAGCAGACGCTGCTGGAGCGCGACCGGCAGAGCGACGATCCCAACTGGATCAAGAAGACGGCCAAGGAACGGCTGCACTACTGCGGGCCCGGCGAGAAGTGCTACGTGGTGATGGACCAGCAGCAGATCAAGGAGCCGGCGACCGTGCAGCAGGCGCCGGCGCCGCCGCCGTGGTACCAGACGCTCTGGGAGTCGGTGGAGGCCGCCGACAAAGGCACCGGCCGCCGGGCCGTGACGGGGAAGGAAAGTGTTGGACGGTAAAGACGTCGAGACGGTGCGACTGCAGCTCGGGCGGCCGCCCAGGGGGCTGCGCGGGGTGGCGCACCGCTGCCCGTGCGGCAACGCCGACGTGGTGGAGACCGCGCCGAGGCTGCCCGACGGCTCGCCCTTCCCGACTCTCTACTATCTGACCTGCCCCAAGGCGGCCTCGGCCATCGGCACGCTCGAAGGCTCGGGGCTGATGCGGGAGATGCAGGCCCGGCTGGCCACCGATCCCGAGCTGGCCGCCGCCTACCGCGCCGCGCACGACGACTACGTCGCCAGGCGCGACGAGGCGGCGAAGGAGGAGGGCATGGAGCCGCTCCCGCGCGACATGCAGAGCACGGGCGGCATGCCGCTGCGGGTCAAGTGCCTGCACGCGCTCGTGGCGCACGAGCTGGCGGCGCCCGGGAGCAACCCGTTCGGCAGGGAGGCGCTCGACGCCCTCCCCGACTGGTGGAGTGACGGACCATGCGTGTAGCCGCCGTCGACTGCGGCACCAATTCCGTACGCCTGCTCATCGCCGACGTGGGCGACGATCTCATCGACGACGTCGAGCGGCGGATGGAGATCGTCCGCCTCGGCCAGGGCGTCGACAGGACCGGCAGGCTGGCCCCTGACGCCCTTGAGCGCACGTTCAAGGCCATGAGGGTCTACCGGGAGCTGATCGACCGGCACGGCGCCGTCAGGACCCGTGTGGTGGCCACCAGCGCGACCCGGGACGCGGCCAACAGGCAGGAGTTCGTGGACGGGGTCCGCGAGATCTTCGGGGTGGAGCCGGAGGTCGTGTCGGGGGCGGAGGAGGCCGAGCTCTCGTTCGTGGGGGCGACCAAGGGGCTGGTCCGGCTGTCGCCGGAGACCGAGATGCCGCAGGGGCCGCTGCCGCCGTACCTGGTGGTGGACATCGGCGGCGGGTCCACCGAGTTCGTGGTCGGCTCCGAGCACGCCGAGGCGGCGCTGTCGGTGGACATCGGCTGCGTGCGCCTGACCGAGCGGCACCTGAAGGACGCCGGCGACCCGCCCTCCGCGCCCGCGCTGGAGGCCGTGGTGGCCGACATCGAGGCGGCGCTCGACAGGGTCGAGGCGGAGGTGCCCGTGCAGCGGGCCCGCACGCTGGTGGGGCTGGCGGGTTCGGTGACGACGGTCGCGGGGATGGTGCTCGATCTGCCGGCTTACGACTCGGCCAGAATTCACCACTCGCGGATTTCGGCCGGGCAGGTACATGAAGTGACGCGGCGGCTGCTGGCGATGACCCATGGTGAGCGTGCCGAGGTTCCGGTGATGCACCCGGGAAGGGTCGACGTGATTGGCGCCGGCGCGCTAATTCTTGACCGGATCGTCCGTCGTTTCGCGTTTTCGCAGGTCGTGGTCAGTGAACACGACATCCTTGACGGTATCGCCTGGTCTATCGCCCGATAGCTGAAGAAATCCGGACATTTCAGGTCTATGGCCTGTGTTGAGCGTGCAATCAGTATTGTGGTTAGGTAAAGGGGCATTACGGGGGCTTTGCCATATTGCTGTGCACGGAAGGTGCCGGCGTGGCGACCGTTCCCGAGCGCGTCTCTTCCCTCAAAGGAATGGAGCACTCTCACATGAAGTCTGTTGGGTTAGCACGTAAGGCGGCGGCGTTCGGCGCGTCCGCCGCGGTGCTGGCCGCCCTGGCCGCGGGCCTGGTCGCCAGCCCCGCCCAGGCGGCGACGGCCGCCACCACCAAGGCCGCTCCCAAGGTCTCGGTGTCGACGCCCGCGGTGTCCGCGGGCGACTACGAGGGAGCCTGCCCGGTCAAGGTCAACTTCTCGGCCAAGATCAAGGTTCCCGTCCGGGGCAAGACGGAGCTGGCCTACCGCTGGCTCCACGGCGACGGGTCCAAGGGCAAGGTCAAGGTGCTCAAGCTCTCGGGCAAGGGCACCAAGTCGGTGACGGTCAGGCAGTCCATCACCTTCAAGGAGAACGTCAAGGGCTGGGAGGCCGTCCAGGTCCTCGGTCCGAAGAAGGTCACCTCGAAGAAGGGCTACTTCTCCGTCTCCTGCGAGGAGCCGAAGGACGTGGGGCGCACGCAGCTCGACGTGTCGGTGTCCGCCCGCGCATGGGCCAGCCCCGACTCGTACTCCGGTGTCTGCACCCCTGGCGACAAGATCGACTTTGTCGGCCTGATCGAGGCCAACCGCCCGACGTGGGTTCGCTACCGCTGGATTCTCAACGGTGAAGTGGCCGACTACGGCAGGGTCAAGGTCTACGACACGCGCAAGGTCGGCTTCGGCATCTCCCCGCGTCACAGCCAGCGCGGCTGGGCGCAGCTCGAGATCCTGAGCCCCGAGGGCGCCTCCTCCAACCGGGCCTACTACAAGGTCTGGTGCAAGGACGAGGCTCCGACTCCGGCTCCCGCCAAGGTCTCGGTTTCGAGTGCGTCGGTCACCGGTACCCGGACCGACATGTGCGCCGACAACCGTGGCCCCGGGGTGGACTTCAAGGCTACGCTGACCAGCACCGGCCCCACCACCGTGCAGTACTACTGGGTCGTCAACGGCGTCCGTGACCACAACACGCTCGAGCGTACGGTCAACGGCAGCCTCGACGTGACCTGGGGCATCGGCGGAGCGCAGAACTCCACCAAGACGGAGGGCACCGTAGAGCTCGTCGTCACCAGCCCGAACGCCGCGTCCTCGGGCGTCGCCTCCTACTCGGCGACCTGCCCGCCAAAGGCCGCAGCCTAGGCTGACCGGACCGGGTGGCAGCCCTCGCGGGTGCCACCCGGTTTTCTCGTTGCCACTACTCCGCTTTGCACAGTAGTGTGCATTACGTGGATAGCAGTCAGCTCCTCAAGGGCGTGCTCGACCTGGCCGTGCTCGCCGTGCTCAACGAGCGCGACGGCTACGGCTACGACGTCGTGCGCCGGCTGAGGGAGGCCGGCCTGGAGGAGGTGGGCGACGCCTCGGTCTACGGCACGCTGCGCCGCCTGTTCAAGGCCGGGGCGCTGACGTCGTACGTGGTCGCCTCGGACGAAGGGCCGCACCGCAAGTACTACGGACTCAACGAGGTCGGCCGGAGCATGTACGCCACCTCGGCCAAGACCTGGACCTCGTTCTCGGCGACCATGGCATCCCTGCTCAAGGAGGGACAAGCATGACCCCCGAACAGTACGCACAGGCCGTACGGGATGCCCTGGCAGACCATCCCGAGCGCGGCGAGTTACTCGAAGACCTCGACGACCACCTGGCCGAGATCGCGGCAGAGTCGGAGCTGCCGCTGGAGGACCGGCTGGGCCCGCCCGAGGTGTACGCCGAGGAGCTGGCGGCCGCGTACGGAGACCGCCCCGAGAGCGGCGGGAAGCGCCGCATCGACCCGCGGGCGTGGGCGCTGGGCGCGCACACCCGGCTGATGGGCCAGGGGCCGTACCGGAGCTTCGTGGGCTTCCTGCCGGAGCTGCGCCCCGGGTGGTGGGTGCTGCGGGGTTACCTGCTGGCCCTGCTGCTGCTGGCGCTGACCGGCGAAGGTGGCCTCGTCCCGTCCGACCTGGCCGGCTGGGCGCTGGTCGCGGCGGGCGTCTGGATCTCGGTCTGGATCGGCAGGCGGCGCAGGGGAGGGCTGGCCGCGGGGCTCGTCGGGGCGCTCAACCTGGTCGCGGCGCTGACGTTGTTCGCCGGGATGGTGGAGGCCGCATCGCACGGTTCCGACGGGGCGCGCGTCGCCATGGCGACCCCGGAGCCGGTGTGGGTGGACGCGGCGTCGTCCAACAACGACGTCTACAACATCAAGCCGTACGCCAAGGACGGCACCCCGCTGAGCGACGTCTACCTCTACGACCAGGACGGCAAGCCGCTGACCACCAACCCCGAGGACTTCGGATACACGGTCGACAGGTCGTGCGGGGAGCCCATACTCAACCGCTACCCGCTGCCGCTGATCCAGCAGGACGGGATGGCCGATCCGGACGCCGCCACCACGACGAGGTCCGCCTGCCCGACCCCGCCGCCCACTCCCACGCCCACTCCCACGCCGAAGCCCGCCAAGTGATCAGGCACCATCGGTGTCATGAGCTTCGTACCTCCTGGCACCGGCTGGCCGGAAGACCCGGCGACCGCTGACACCCCGGTCGCCCACGACCCCGCGGACGTGCGCCGCCTCGCCGCCACCAGTGACACCCTCGCGGAGCTCACGGCCGGACAGTCCGTCTGCCGTGCCTGTCCCCGCCTGGTGGAGTGGCGCGAGCAGGTCGCCGAGGCGAAGCGGCGCGCGTTCGCGGACGAGACGTACTGGGGCCGCCCGGTCCCCGGCTGGGGCGCCGAGCGCCCGCGGATCCTGCTGGTCGGCCTGGCCCCGGCGGCCCACGGGGGCAACCGCACCGGGCGGATCTTCACCGGCGACCGCAGCGGCGACTGGCTGTTCGCCTCGCTGCACCGCACCGGCCTGGCCGCGCAGGAGACCAGCACCCACGCCGGGGACGGGCAGCGGCTCATCGACACGCGGGTGGTGGCCTCGGTGCGCTGCGCGCCGCCCGCGAACAAGCCGCTGCCCTCGGAGAAGGCAGCCTGCTTCCCGTGGATGGCCAGGGAGGTGGCGCTGGTGGCGCCGTACGTACGGGTGGTCGTGGCGCTCGGCGGGTACGCCTGGCAGGCCGTGTGGCCCGCGCTCAAGGACGCCGGCTACGAGCTGCCGCGCTCCAGGCCGCCGTTCGGGCACGGGGCCGAGGTGGAGGTCCGCCACGCCGGCGCCCCCGTCACGCTGATCGGCTGCTACCACCCCAGCCAGCAGAACACGTTCACCGGCCGCGTGACCGCCCAGATGCTCGACGACGTCTTCACCAGGGCCAGGTCACTGGCTGTGTGACGCGTTCCACCACCCCCGGGTTGGATTCATCAAGCGCGCTTGACGTAAGCTTGTGAATGCTTTCACAAGCACTCCACGAGGGATGGGGCCTCAGGATGAACAAGCACATCTTGATCGTCGGCGGTGGATACGTCGGCCTGTACACAGCGCTTCGGCTGCAGCGCAAACTCCAGCGTGAGCTGCGCGGCGGCGAGGCACGCATCACGATCATCGACCCCCAGTCCTACATGACCTACCAGCCCTTCTTGCCTGAGGCGGCGGCGGGTAACCTCTCGCCCCGGCACGTGGTGGCGCCGCTGCGGCGGATCCTGCCCAAGGTGCGGATCCTCAACGGCAGGGTCACCGAGGTCGACCACGCCGAGCGCACCGTCACGTTCCAGCCGCCCGAGGGCGCGCCGCGCCAGGTGGCCTACGACGTGATCGTGATGGCCGCCGGATCGATCTCGCGCACGCTGCCCATCCCCGGCCTCACCGACATCGGCATCGGCTTCAAGGCCGTGGGCGAGGCCATCGCCCTGCGCAACCGCGTGCTGCACCTGCTCGACGTGGCCGAGTCGACCGACGACCCGGAGGTGCGGCGCAAGGCGCTCACGTTCGTCGTGGTCGGCGCCGGATTCGCGGGCGTCGAGGCGCTCGCGGAGCTCGAGGACATGGCCAAGGACTCGACGCGCTACTACCGCAACATCAAGCCGTCGGACCTCCGCTGGGTGCTCGTGGAGGCCTCGAACCGGGTGCTGCCCGAGGTCGGCCCCGAGATGGGCAAGTGGACCCTGGAGCAGCTGCGCGAGCGCGGCATCGACGTCAAGCTCGAGACCCGCCTGGAGTCCTGCACCGACGGGCACGTGATCCTCTCGGACGGCTCGGAGTTCGACGCGGAGACCCTCGTGTGGACCGCGGGCGTCAAGCCCAGCCCCGTGGTCAACGACAGCGGCCTGCCGCTCGACGAGCGTGGCCGGATCAAGTGCACCGCCATGCTCACCATCGCCGGCACGAACGACGCCTTCGCGGCGGGAGACGCCGCGGGGGTGCCCGACGTCACGAACCCCGGCCAGTACTGCGCCCCGAACGCCCAGCACGCCGTCCGCCAGGCCAAGGTGCTGGCCGACAACATCGTCCGCCACCTGCGTGGCCAGCAACTGGTCGAATACCGCCACAAGTATGTCGGATCGGTTGCCGGTTTGGGCCTGCATCAGGGCGTCGCCAATGTCTATGGCGTCAAGCTTCGCGGATTCCCTGCGTGGTTCATGCACCGGACCTACCATCTGTCGCGGGTGCCGACGCTGAACCGCAAGGTCCGTGTCGTCGTCGACTGGACCCTGGCCCTGTTCTTCAAGCGCGAGACGATCTCGCTGGGTGAGATGGAGCACCCGCGTGAGGACTTCAGGGCCGCAGTCGCGACGACCCGTCGCTAGCCCAGGAACGGCAAGCGCCCCGGCGAACCTCGCCGGGGCGTATTCGGCACCCCTGGTCGCAAGCGGAAGGGGTAGCACGGATGGGGCTCTCAGCGGTGACCGTGCTCGGCGTCGACCGGCCCGGCGTGATCGCCGCGGTCACCGGTTCGCTCGCCGATTGCGGAGCGAACATCCAGGACTCGACGATGACGTTGCTCGGCGGTCACGTGGCGATGATGCTGCTGGTGTCGGGCGATCTGGACTCGGCCGAGCTGCTGAAGCGTCTGTGCGCGCCCGATCTCGTGGTGACCGCCTCCGCCATCGAGGCCCAGCGGCACTTCTGCGAGGAGGGCGGCGGTCTCGGTTACGTACTGACCGTGCACGGGCCCGACCGGCCCGGGATCATCTCGGCCATCAGCGCCGTGCTCGCCGCTGACCGAGGCAACATCACCGGGATGAGCACCAGGCTCACCGGCCGTCTCTACGTTCTGATCGCGGACGTCGAGCTACCGAAGGAGGTGGACGTGGCGGCGCTCATGCGCAGGCTGGCGGCCGTCGGCGCCGGACTCGACTCGGAGATCACCTTCCGCCCCGTCGAACCGGACCTGCTGTGAACGGGCAGGAGGACAGATGAACGGATGGGGCGGCGAGCCTTGGGGGGCGCCCGGCGGCCGTGATGTGCTCGGCGGCCGCGTGGGAACCCCGTGCGAGGTCCTCGGCGCCCCGCACCCGCTCCTGTCCGCCGCCGCCGAACCGGTCGACCCCACCGCCCCCGAGGTCGTGGCCGCCGCCGCCGATCTCCTGGCCACCCTCCGCCGGGAGACCGCCACGACCGGGCTGGCCGCCCCCCAGATCGGCCTGAGCTGGCGCCTGATCGCCTTTGACGCCGGACTCCACCCCAGGAGCCGTTCGTGGGCCGGAGAGCTCGTTCTGGCCAATCCACGCCTTGCCAGAGCGTCCCACTGGGACCCGGGGCGCGAGGGCTGCACGTCCATCACGGGACTCACGGCAGATGTCCTCCGCGCCACCCGTATCACCGTACGTGGGCATTTGCCAGGTACGGGGGAGCCCGTCACCATCGAAGCGGACGCCTTCGAAGCCCGCTGCATTCAGCACCAACTCGACCATCTGGACGGTCTACTCTTCTTGGACAGAGTGCCTGGAGCCCTCTCACTTCACCGCAGACTTCACAGTTGTGACGCCTGATGCGAAGTTGTGCTCCTCTTAACCATGGTCTGTTTCGTATGATTGCGGCGCCCCCGTAGCCCAATGGCAGAGGCAAACCCCTTAAAAGGGTTGACGTGCGGGTTCGAATCCCGCCGGGGGCACTTGCCGTCTTCATCGCCTTTGGGTTCCTGACCTGGAGGTTTACCGCGATCGTCGGACGGGCCTGTTGCGGCCGATGTCGAGTTGTTACGGTGTCGCGCCGCCTCCGGGCGCTTCGCCCCTGCTGGAAGGGCCTCTGGGCGCCGACGCCGGACCGGTTGAGGCCGACGTGGAGCGGCCGAGTAAGCTCAGGTGGGCGTCGTTTACTTTTCGCCTTCGGCATATTGACAACGGGCTGTCTTTCTGCCTCTCCGGGCTTCTCCCGAACGTTTCTTTCTGTGAATGCTTGACTACGCCATTACTGCCGGTCTTTTCTCGTGGACGCACAGTAAATAGGACGCGCCGAGGCCCTGGGGCCGGGGCTGCGGATGATCTTGAACGGCGAGCTCGATGACCTTGGGAACTCTGGGCCGGGCACGTTCGTTGGGAAGCTGCCGAAGTCCCGAATGAACATCGATCTAACACGTCAGTTGACCAAGGTGTCGCCGCGCCCCGTAGGCTCGGCGTCACAGGAGGCAGCGATGGAGAGCAAGAACCCCGTTTTCAGCAGGTCGCGGCAGCAGTCCGCGGGCTGGGCCGGACCGTCCCCGTCCCCAGACCAGCTGCAGAACATGTACGACGCGCCGTCGTACGCGCAACCCACTCGGCCCGCGTACCGCACCATGACGCTAGACGACGTCGTCGTGCGCGGGTTTCTCACCCTCGGGGCTCTCGTCGCGGCCGCCGCCGCGGCCTGGGTCCTCAACGTCCCGCCAGTGGTCGCCATCGGCGCCGCGGTCGTCGCGCTGATCCTGGGGCTGATCGCCTCGTTCACGCAGAGCACCAACCCGGCGCTCATCCTGGGGTACGCCGTCTTCGAGGGCGTGTTCCTGGGCAAGATCAGCTCCGTCTTCGAGGGCATGATCAGCGGCATCGTGCTGCAGGCCGTGCTCGGCACGGCGTTCGCGTTCGGCGCGGTGCTGACGGTCTACTCGTTGCGGATCATCCGCGTCACACCCAAGCTCGTGAAGTTCGGCCTCGCGGCCGGCATCGCGGCGCTCGGGCTGCTGCTCGTCAACCTGATCCTCGGCTTCTTCGTCGACGGCGGCCTCGGCCTGCGCACCGACAGCCCGATCGGCTGGGCGTTCAGCATCGTCATGATCCTGATCGGCTGCTTCTTCCTGCTGCTCGACTTCGACTCGATCGAGCAGGGCGTGCGGGAGGGGGCGCCGGAGAAGTTCGCCTGGCAGTGCGCGTTCGGTCTGACGCTGAGCCTCGTCTGGATCTACCTCGAGGTGCTGCGGTTCGTCAGCTATTTCACAAGTAGTGACTGATCGTTAACGTCTGCGTCACCCCCGAGGGCTCCGCCGTTCAGGCGGGGCCCTCTCCTTGTGTGACCGAAAATCTACGTGCCGTCACAAAATGATGCCTGGTTGGGGGCTTGCCATTCGGACGCTGGTGTTGCAGGGTCGAGCAAAGGACCCTTATTCGCGGAGGTGCCCATGTCCTTGAACCACTCACCGGAGACGCAGACAAAGCTGATCGCAAGAGTCCCGTCCATAACGGGGCGCGAACTCCCAGAGTGGTTTCAAGCCATCGACAACGGCCCGGCTTTCCTGAGGTGTGACGAGCGGGCCAACTGGCTTGCCGACGAGCACGGGCTATCCCACGGCTACGCTGCCGCGATCGTGCACGAACACGAGCGGCACCGCCGTAACCGCATGGGCTTCATCTAAGCCCATCCATCCTCGCGCCCGTGCCCCAGGCGCGGGCGCGTCCTCATGGCCGTCATCATGAGGAGATGGACCTCGACAAGGCACTCGCCTTCCTCCGCACCCACCACCGCGCCGTCCTGCTCACCAAGCATCGCGACGGGCGCCCGCAGATGTCCCCGGTGACCGCCGGCGTCTCGGGCGGCCAGGTCATCGTCAGCACCCGCGAAACGGCCGCCAAGGTCCGCAACGCCCGCCGCGACCCGCACGTCTCGCTGTGCGTCTTCACGGACGGCTTCTACGGCGAATGGATCCAGGTGGACGGGACGGCCGACATCCAGTCGCTCCCGGACGCCATGGAGGGCCTGGTCTCGTACTATCGCGACATCTCCGGCGAGCACCCGGACTGGGACGACTACCGCGCCGCCATGACCCGCGAACGCCGCGTCCTCCTCCGCATCACCCCCCACCACGCCGGCCCGGACACCCACGGCTGACCCGCCTCCCCCGCCGATCGGGCGCCCGGCCGGCGGGGCGGGGTGCGGTGATGCTCGGCGCTCAGAACGCGATGGCGGCCCACCGGGTGCGTACGGCGACTGCGCGCCGGGGCGGCATGCGCGGGCGCTGCGGCATGCGCGGCGCGTGGCGTGCGGTGGGCAAGGTGGGGCAGCGTAGCCGGGCAACCATGGGCTCGCGTGGCGGCGCTCAGCCGGTGAAGGGTCAGAGGCCGTTTCCTGGAGGGCCCTCAGCCGGAGTGCGGCGGGTGGTTGCCCGGGCAGCGCGTAAAAAATGGATGGGAAGTGGTCAGAGGCGTTCGAGGATCATGGCCATGCCCTGGCCGCCGCCCACGCACATGGTTTCGAGCCCGATGCTCTTGTCGTGGTGCTGCAGGCTGTTGATCAGTGTGGACGTGATCCGCGCCCCCGTCATCCCGAACGGGTGCCCCACCGCGATCGCCCCGCCGTTGACGTTGAGCCGGTCCAGCGGGATCCCCAGATCCCGGTAGGACGGGATCACCTGGGCGGCGAACGCCTCGTTGATCTCCACGAGGTCGACGTCCTCGATCGCCATCCCCGCCCGCGAGAGCGCCTGCTTCGAGGCCTCCACCGGCCCCAGCCCCATGATCTCCGGGGACAGCCCGGTGACCCCGGTCGAGACGATCCGGGCCAGCGGCGTGATCCCGAGTTCGGCGGCCTTGACGTCGCTCATCACGATCACGGCCGCCGCCCCGTCGTTCAGCGGGCAGCAGTTGCCGGCGGTCACGGTCCCGTCGGGCCGGAAGACCGGCTGGAGGGTGGAGACCTTCTCGTACGTCGTCCCCGCCCGAGGCCCGTCGTCCTTCTCCACCACCGTCCCGTCCGGCAGCGTCACCGGCGTGATGTCCTTGGCCCAGAACCCGTCGGCCAGCGCCTTCTCGGCCAGGTTCTGCGAGCGCACCCCGAACTCGTCCTGCTCCTGGCGGGTGACCCCCTTGAGCTGGGCGAGGTTCTCGGCGGTCTGCCCCATCGCGATGTAGATGTCAGGGACGACGCCGTCCTCACGCGGGTCGTGCCACACCTTCCCGCCCTCGGCGAAGGACTTGGTGCGTGTCAGAGCGTCCAGGAAGACGGGGTTGTGCGTGTCGGGCAGCGAGTCGGAGTTGCCCTTCGTGAACCGGGACACCATCTCCACCCCGGCCGAGACGAACACGTCCCCCTCGCCCGCCTTGATCGCGTGGAAGGCCATCCGCGTGGTCTGCAGAGACGAGGAGCAGTAGCGCGTCACGGTCGTGCCGGGCACGTTGTCCAGCCCGAGCATCACCGACACCACCCGGGCCATGTTGAACCCCTGCTCGCCCCCGGGTAGCCCGCACCCCAGCATGATGTCGTCGATGGACGAGGGATCGAGCTGGGGCACCTTGGCCAGCGCCGCCTGGATCATCTGCACGGTCAGGTCGTCGGGGCGGATCTCCTGGAGCGAGCCCTTGAAGGCCCGGCCGATCGGGGAACGCGCGGTCGCGACGATGACTGCCTCGGGCATGGCCCCTCCTTTGTCGGGTGCTACAGATAGAACTATATTCCGGTCCTATCCGTACATGCCGGGTGCGGTGGAGGTTTGGTCGTTGATGGCGTGGATGGCCCCCTTCTCGTCGCGCCACAGCCGCCACCCGTCCTGGCTGCCGGTGAACCAGGGAGGCGGCACGACCGCACCCTTGACCTGCTTGCCGGTGGCGAGGTCGTACTCGCAGACGGCGGCCGTCGAGTAGAAGCCCGGCGCCTGCCCGCGCAGCGGCAGCGGCTTGGGGTCGGTCACGCAGAAGGACCAGCCGTGCTGCTCCTCCACCGGCACCGGCTTGCCCGAGACCAGGTCGAACGCCGTGCCCTTGGCGTCGTGCTTGAGGAAGCCCAGCTTGTCCATCCGGTCGGGGAAGGCCAGCCACCAGCCGGACCCGGGCACGTCGGCCGCGGTGACCTGCCCGACCACCCTGCCGCTCTCCGAGTCGAGCCGGGCGAAGCCGCCGTAGGCCCCCTGGCGGTCGACGGGGCGTACGACAGGGGCGTAGCCGGGGCTGCCGCTCGGATAGACGCGTACGACCGAGGGCCGCATCCAGTTGATCGTCCCGTTGGCGATCTTGACGGAGAAGAGGCCGAAGGCGGAGACCTTCTTCGTCTGGGGGTTCGTGTAGGGGGCGACGTAGCCGACCAGATTGTCGCCGGTCGCCCCGAACGCCCACCCGCCCGACATGTCGATCCCCGGGCCGAGCGCCTGCTCGATCGGCTGCTGCCACTGCAGCTTGCCGGTCTTGAGCTCGTACGACTCGATCATGGGGCTGGCGGCCAGCCTGAGCAGCAGGACCCGGCTCGGGTCCGACCACTCCACCTCGGAGATCCCCGGCAGCTTCCACAGGGTCTTCCCGGTGGCCGGGTCGAGCACCACCATGCGGGCCTTGGCCAGGGCCGTGTGCTCCGACACGCAGACGTACGGCCCGCACCGCTGCGGCCCGAACGTCGAGTGCACCGGCCTGCTCCACTTCTGCGCCCCCGAGCGGGCGTCGCGGGCGATGAGCGTGGCGTTCCAGTGGCCGCTCTTGGCCGGGTCGAGCGCGACGACCACGCCCTGGCCCGGGGACGTCTCGACGACCGCCGGGGCCGAGACGCCCATGCCGGGCAGGCGGCCGGCGATCGTGGCCGGGTAGGACCACAGCCGCTTGCCGTCCCGCAGGCCGACGGCGACGGTCTCCAGCGAGCCGTCGGGCTTCATGGAGGTGGCGGCGACGACCCCGCCCGCCACCGCCATCCGGCTGACGGCGTTGACCTGGGTGTTCTGCCAGGTCGGGAAGTTCGGGGTGGTGGCCGCGTCGCTGCCGGAGCAGGCGGCCGCGGAGAGGACTCCGACGAGGGTTCCGGCGAGGGCGACGGTCGGTTTCCAGAGGGGTCGCTGCACGGGCAATCCACTCCAAAGGGGACGAAGAGTGGCGACGCGGGCGCGCAGAGTAACCAACACTGGCACTCGTCGGGCCTTGACGGGGGACGTCAGGCGTCGTCGAGCGTCTCGCCGAGCCGGGACGTCAGACGCCGGGCGTCGTTGAACGTCTCGCCGAGCCGCCGGCGGAACAACGTCGCCCACTTTCCGTGCAGGCCCGTCGCCCGTCCGTCGACCCGGGTCGCGGTGACCTCGGTGCCGGGCTCCTCCGCGGCCGTAGCCGCCGCAAGGTAGATCGGTTGTAGTGCTTCGCCGCGTGCGGGACGCGGCTCAGGCCACAGCCCCAACGCAGCGCACACTGACGGTAGCACCGCGTAAGCGGCCTGCGCGTAACCTCGGGCAGATGGATGGAAACGATCGGGTCCGAACATTTCTGCCGGATTTGTTGCGAACTCGGGCCCCAGGAGGTCGGCGAACGCCACCGTACGGCCGCCCGCGTCCACCACCGCCACCGTCTGCGCCGCGGCGAGCTGGCGGCTCCACCGCCGCGCCACCCAGCGCAGCGGCTGCCCGATCGGCCGCACCGTGCCGAGGTCGGGACAGGTGCCCACGACCACCTCGACCCCCGCGTCGCGCAAGCGCCGCACGGCTTTGGCCAGATGGCGTACGGCGACGGCGGGCGGCGTCTGCGTGATGATGTCGTTGGCCCCCACGAAGATCACCGCGATGTCGGTCTCCATGGCCAGGGCCTTGTCCACCTGGTCGCCCAGCTCGGACGAGGGCGAGCCCGACTTGCCGACGACGAGCAGGCGTACCGGGCGTTCGGCGACCGAGGCCAGGCCGTGCGCGAGCAGCGCGCCGGGGGTCTGGGCGGGGTCGGTCATGCCGAGCCCGACCGATGTGGAGTCGCCGAGCATGGCGATCTTGAGCGGCTCGCCGGGAAAGTCGCCGTACGTGCCGTCGGAAGGCGGCCCGTCCAGGCCGTGCGGCTGCCCGATGGCCCGGCGCGCGAGCAGTCCTTCGGCGACCAGCAGCCCGTACGCCGTCGCGCCGAGGGCCGTAAGCCCGCCACCTCCGAGCGCCGCGGCCGTGGCGATCTTGCGTGCCGCGCGCGCCATACCAGCTGGCCAGACCACCGTACGTGCCCTCCTAGTCGAACTCAGCGGTAGCGTTTGCTTGAAAACTAGCCGAGTGCCGGCCACCCCCACTGGATCTCGGCCACTGGCAAGCTGACCAAGCTTCGGTAAAGAAGGTGAACACCGCGGTGCGCGTTTACGATTCCCTGGTTGATCTCATGGGGAACACTCCGCTCGTCCGGCTGCACAAAGTCAACGCGGGGTTGTCCGCACAGGTGCTGGCCAAGGTCGAGTACTTCAACCCGGGCGGCTCGGTCAAGGATCGCATCGCCGTACGGATGATCGAGGCCGCGGAGGCGTCCGGCGAGCTGCGTCCGGGAAGCGTGATCGTCGAGCCGACCTCCGGCAACACGGGGGTGGGCCTGGCGATCGTGGCCCAGCAGAAGGGTTACCGGTGCCTGTTCGTGGTGCCGGACAAGGTGGCCCAGGACAAGATCTCGGTCCTGCGGGCATATGGGGCCGAGGTCGTGGTCTGCCCGACCGCCGTCTCGCCCGACCATCCCGACTCGTACTACTCGGTCTCCGACCGGCTGGCCCGCGAGGTGCCGAACGCCTGGAAGCCCGACCAGTACTCCAACGTCAACAACCCCGACTCCCACTACCACTCGACGGGTCCGGAGATCTGGGAGCAGACCGACGGCCGGATCACCCACTTCGTCGCGGGCATCGGCACCGGCGGCACCATCAGCGGCACCGGCCGCTATCTCAAGGAGGTCTCCGGCGGCCGCGTGAAGATCATCGGGGCCGACCCGGAGGGCTCGGTCTACTCCGGCGGCACCGGCCGGCCGTACCTGGTGGAAGGGGTGGGCGAGGACATCTGGCCCGCCACGTACGACACCAAGATCTGCGACGAGATCATCGCGGTGTCCGACAAGGACTCCTTCACCATGACCCGCAGGCTCGCCCGCGAGGAGGGGCTGCTGGTCGGCGGCTCCTGCGGGATGGCGGTCGTGGCGGCGCTGCGGGTGGCGGCCACGGCCGCGCCCGACGACGTGATCGTCGTGCTGCTTCCCGACGGCGGGCGCGGCTACCTGTCCAAGATCTTCAACGACGACTGGATGGCCGACTACGGCTTCCTGACCACGTCGTCCGAGGAGGGGCTGGTCGCCGACGTGCTGGCGCGGAAGGGAGCGGGGCTGCCGGAGTTCGTGCACGCGCATCCGCACGAGTCGGTGGGCACGGCCATCTCGATCATGCGGGAATACTCGGTGTCCCAGCTCCCGGTGATGAAGGAGGAGCCGCCGGTCATGGCGGCCGAGGTGGTCGGCTCCATCGTCGAACGCGATCTCCTCGAAGCCCTCTACCACGGCAGACTCTCCTCCGACGACCAGATCGGTGATCACATGTCGGCGCCACTACCCATGATCGGCAGTGGTGAACCTGTGGCCCGTGCGGTCGAAGCGCTGGAGAAGGCCGATGCGGCCGTTGTGCTGGAAGACGGCAAGCCCTCGGGCATGATCACCCGCCAGGACCTGCTCGCCTTCCTCGCGAATCACTAGGGCTTTCTGATCGACTCGATCACGGTGCCGAGCCCCTCGTGGCCCCGGCCCTCGGCGTCGGCGCGCTCGAACAACGCCTTGAGCGCGCCCGGGACCGTGGTCTCCAGCCCGGCGTCGGCCAGCGCCTCCACGGCGTGGCCGATGCCGACGGCCTGCATGTGCAGGGAGTTGAGCTCGCCCGGATACTTCCCGGCCGCGAACTCCTCGGCCAGGATCTTGGCGTACCCCATGGGCCCGTCACCGCCCAGCTGGGTGAACAGGTCCCGGGCGAACGGCAGGAACTCCGCCGGCGCGGTCCCCGCCGTGCGCAGCATCGCCATGGCGTGCATGAAGCTGGTCAGGCTCGACCAGAAGATCAGGAGCTGGGCCTGGTAGTACATCATCGCCAGGGCCCGGTCCGCCCCGACGTAGGTGACCTCGCTCAGCGCCTCCAGCGTCCCGGCGTACCGGTCGAGGACGTCCTTGGGGCCGCTGTAGAAGGTGTACGCGCCCGGCTGCCCGATCCCCGGCGGCGGCACCATGATGCCCGCCGTGATCAGCGTGCCGCCGCGCTCCTCCACCCACCGGGCCGCTCGGCGCAGCGCCTCCGGGGTGTCGGAGCTGAGGTTGACCACCACCTTCCCGTCCAGCCTGGCGTCGCCGAAGCTGTCGTACATCGCCTGGTAGCTGATCTGGCTGACCACCAGCAGCTCGCCGTCCGCCGCGCTCGCCGCCTGCCTGGCGCCCTGGGCGACCAGCGGTGCCGTCCTGCTCGCCGTACGGTTCCAGACCGCCACCTCGTGTCCGGCGGCCAGGAACGTCTCGGCCATCTTCGAGCCCATCGGGCCCATTCCCACGACTGTCACTTGACTCATGCCCGACACCCTCGGACACGCCGCTACGGAAATCCTTCGGCCCCGCCACGGGTTGAGTACTGACGTGGTGCGATTCGGGGTGCTGGGACCGCTGGAGGTCCGGGCCGAGGACGGCAGGCCCGTCCCGGTGGCCGAGCCCAAAGTACGCGCGCTCCTGGCCGACCTGCTGGCGCACGGGGGCGGGCCGGTCTCGGCGGACCGGCTGATCGACGACCTCTGGGGCGCCGCGACCGGCCGCAACCCGGTCGGCACCCTCCAGGCCCGCGTCTCCCAGCTGCGCCGGGCCCTCGGCGACCCCGGCCTGGTCGTGCACGGGCCCGCCGGATACCGGCTGGCCGCCCACGATTGCGACGCCGGGCGATTCCGCTCCCTCGTGGAGCGCCGGTCCCCTGATCCGCGCACGCGCGCGGCCGAGCTGGAGCAGGCGCTGGCGCTGTGGCGCGGGCCCGCGTATGCCGACTTCGCCGACGCCGCCTTCGCGCTCCCGGAGGCCGCGCGCCTGGAGGAGACGCGCCTCGCGGCCCTGGAGGAGCAGGCGGAGGTACGCCTGGAGCTGGGCCGGCCCGTGGACCTGGGCGACCTGGTGGCCCGCCACCCGCTGCGCGAACGGCTGGTCGCCGCCCACATGACGGCGCTCTACCGGGGCGGGCGGCAGAGCGAGGCCCTGGCCGCGTACGAGGGCCTGCGCAGGCGGCTGGGGGAGGACCTGGGGCTCGACCCGTCACCCGCGCTGGCCGACCTCCACCAGGCCATCCTGCGCCAGGACCCCGGCCTGACGCCGGCCTCCTCGGTGGCGCCCGCCACCAACCTGCCCGCGCCGCTCACCGACCTGGTCGGCCGGGAGGGGGAACTGGCCGATGTCCGTGCGCTGCTGGCCGCCTCCCGCCTGGTGACCCTCACCGGGCCGGGCGGCGTCGGCAAGACCAGGCTCGCCCTGGCCGCCGCCGCCGACGCGGGGCCGGACTTCCCCGACGGGGTGTGGCTGGCCGAGCTGGCGGGGGCGGCCGAGCCCGCCGAGGCGGTCGCGGCCGTCCTCGGCGTGCGGGACGACGACGCCGCCCCGCTCGCGCCCAGGCTGGCAGGAGCGCTGGCGGGCAAGCGCATGCTGCTCGTCCTCGACAACTGCGAGCACCTGGTGGAGCAGGCGGCCGAGCTGGCCGCCGCCCTCCTGCGCACCGCCCCGGGGCTGCGCGTGCTGGCCACGAGCCAGGAGCCGCTGGGTGTGACGGGCGAGTCCGTACGCGTGGTGCCGCCCCTGCCCGAACCCGAGGCCGTACGGCTCTTCACGGCCCGGGCGAACGTCCCGCCGAGCGAGACCGTGGCCACCATCTGCCGGCGCCTCGACGGCATCCCGCTGGCGCTCGAACTGGCCGCCACCCGCGTGCGCGCCCTCGGGGTACGGGAGCTGGCCGACCGGCTGGACGACCGGTTCAGGCTGCTCAGCGCGGGCATGCGGGACGCGCCGGCGCGGCAGCGCACGCTCCGGGCGATGATCGACTGGAGCTGGGAGCTGCTGAGCGAACCCGAGCGCGTCGTGCTGCGGCGGCTGGCCGTGCACGCCGACGGGTGCACGCTGGACGCGGCCGAGGAGGTGTGCGCCGAGCCCGGCGTGGACGTGCTCGACACCGTGGCCAGGCTGGTCGACCGGTCGCTGGTGGTGCGCGTGGCCGGGCCGCGCTACCGACTGCTGGAGTCCGTGACGGCGTACTGCGTGGAGCGGCTGCGCGAGGCGGGCGAGTACGACGCGATCAGGGAGCGCCACGCCCGCCACTACACGGCCCTGGCCGAACGGGCGGACCTCAAGGGGCCCGGGCAGCGGGAATGGCTCGCCCGGCTCGACGCCGAGAGCGCCAACCTCCGGCTCGCCCTCGCGGGACCGGAGCCGCTGCGCCTGGCCAACGCCCTGGCCTGGTACTGGTTCCTGCGCGGGCGCCTGCGCGAGGCCCGCCGCTCCCTGTCGGCGGCCCTGGGGACGCACGCCGCCTCCGGGGCGGAGGCGGCGCGGGCGTCGGTCTGGCTGGCCGGGATCGAGCTGCTGATCGGCGAGCCCGCCTCGCCGGTCCGGCGGGCCGAGCTCGACCCGGCGGGCGCGGCGCTGGCCGATTGGTTCCTGAGCCACGTCCGGTGGGCCTACGGCGACCGGCGGGCGCACGAGGTGGCGGCGGAGCGAGCGCTGGCGGCCTACCGGGAGCTGGGCGACCGGTGGGGTGTGGCGGCGGCGCTCTGCCTGCGCGGGAAGCTCGCCGTCGGCCGGGCCGACCTGGCGGCGATGGAACGCGACGGCGAGCGGGGCCTGGCGCTCTTCAGGGAGCTCGGGGACGAGTGGGGGCAGATCGAGGCCATGGACGTGCTCGACCGGGCGGCGGAGATCCGCGGCGACTACGCCAGGGCCGCCCGGCTGCGGGAGGAGGCGCTGCGGCTGGCGGAGGAGCTGGGGTTCGAGGTGTCGTTCAGGGTGGCCGCGCTGGGCCGGATCGCGATGTTGTCCGGCGACTACGGGCGGGCCGACGACCACCACGAGCGCGCCAGGCGGCTGGCGGTCGAGCAGTCGTACAAGTCCGCCGAGGAGAACGCCGTGCTCGGCCTGGCCCTGAGCGCCCGGCGGCAGGGCAGGTACGAGGAGGCGGAGTCGTACCTGCTGTCCCTGCTCGACTGGCTGCGGCAGGTGCGGGGGACGCCCGGGATCGCGTTCGTCATGGCGGAGCTGGGCTTCGCGGCCGAGCAGCGCGGAGCCGCCGCGCTCGCGCTGGCCAGGCACCGCGAGGGGTACGAGGCCGCGCGGGCGAGCGGCGATCCCCGGGCGGTCGCGCTGGCGCTCGAGGGCCTGGCGGGAGCCCTGTCGCTCGACCTGTCGCTCGACCAAGGGGGCAGGCCCGTGGAGGCGGCCAGGCTGATCGGGGCGGCCACGGCCATGCGGGCGGCGGCGGGGGCGCCCCTGCCGGCGGGCGAGCGGCTGGACGTGGAGCGGATCGGCGGGCGGCTGCGGGCCGTCCTGGGCGGCGAGGCGTTCGAGCGGGCCCTACGGGAGGGGGAACTCGGCGACCACCTCCCAGGCGCCCTCGGCGGATGGGCCCGCGTAGAGCCTGCCGCCCAGCGCCTCCACCCGCTCGGCCATCCCGACCAGCCCGAACCCGCCGCCGAGGCGCGACACCTTCGGATCTGACCCCGACCCGAAGTTCCGCACCCGCAGCACCACCACCCTCTCGAAGCGCCGCAGACCCGCCTCGACCCAGGCGGTACGGGAGGCGTGCTTGCGGATGTTGGTCAGCGACTCCTGGAGCACCCGGTGCAGGGTCGTCATGACCTCGGGCGGCAGCGTGCGATCGTCCAGCCCCTGCCCGATCTCGAACGCCACCTTCGGCCCTTCGGCGGAGAACCGCTCGGTCAGCATCCGCAGGTCGGCCAGCGTGACGCCGGGTTTGCGGGCCGCGTCGTCCTCGGTGCGCAGCACCGTGACCATGCGCCGCATCGAGGTCAGCGCCTCCGACCCGGCCGTGGCGATCGCGTCGAGCGCGGGCGCCACCGCCTCCGGCTTGGTCTCGGCGACCGTACGCGCGGCCTGGGCCTGGACCACGATGCCCGTGATGTAGTGGGCGACCAGGTCGTGCAGCTCCCTGGCGAGTTCGAGGCGTTCGGCCCGGCGTACCGAATAGACGGCCTCCGTGCGGCGCTCCTGCTGGAAGCGGAGGTAACCACCGACCCCGGCCGCCGTCGACCACCCCGCGAACAGCAGGAACGAGAACGCCAGCCCCGAATTGTGGTAATCGCGCCCGACAGCCTCGGCCAGCAGCACGATCAGGCCCACGCACGCGAGCACCGCCGCCCGCCGCACCGGCTCCACGTGCCGCAGCACGCCGATGATCAGGATGAGCAGCGATCCCGTCTCCGCCATGCCGGGCGCGCCCAACAGTTCGGTGCTGCCGATGACGATCGACGTGCTGAACGACAGGGCCAGCATGATGCTGAACCCCTCGATCCGGTAGCGGCGCCGCAGCACCACGGCCGCGATGCCGGCCGCGCCGCAGAAGGGCACGAGCCACTGGACGCCTCCGGTGAGGCCGGCCAGCACGAGGTCGAGCAGCAGCATCATGCCCAGCCAGCCGAGCATCGCGATCTCGCTCAGCCGCCGGATCCAGTACACGATGCGCTTGCTCTCCACCACGGCCTCGAGCCTAGGCCGGAAGTCGGACATCTCGTATCAGCCGTTCGGCCGAGACGGGTGGCCGGAGACCAGTCCTTCAGCGGAGGCGGGAGCCATGGGGTGTCGCCGATGCTGGGAGATGTCGGAAGGGGACAGGAAATGGTTGCCATCGGATTCGTGCTGCTGGGTCTCGGGCTGCTGGTGGGGGTGCTGCTCGCGCTGGCCGACCCGGTGCTGCTCTCCCGCATCAACGGGGAGCCCGCGGAAGGCGGCAGCGGCCGGTTCATCGAGGCGGATGTCGTACGGCTCCGGCCTCGCTCAGAGGGCCACGAGTCCAGGGCGGCCTGAGGACCCGGCTCGCGCGGGCATGGTGCGCGAGCCATCGCGGGGGCCGTTGGGGGACGGTGCCCGTGAGCGGCCCGCGATCCGGAGGGGACGGATCGCGGGCCGACTTCCATTAACGTGGCGGGTATGAGCAACGGTTTTGAGACGCTGGCCATCCACGCAGGTCAGGAGCCCGACCCCACGACGGGTGCGGTGGTGCCCCCGATTTACGCGACCTCCACCTACAAGCAGGACGGCGTGGGCGGTCTGCGTTCCGGATATGAGTACAGCCGTTCGGCCAACCCCACCAGGACCGCGCTCGAAGAGGCGCTGGCGGCGGTGGAGAGCGGCGTACGCGGGCTCGCGTTCGCGTCGGGGCTGGCCGCCGAGGACACCCTGCTGCGCACGGTGTGCAAGCCGCAGGATCACGTCGTCATCCCGAACGACGCGTACGGCGGGACGTACCGGCTGTTCGCCAAGGTTCACCAGCGCTGGGACCTGCACTACGACCCGGTCCCGCTGCACGACCTGGACGCCGTCGCCGCGGCGATGACGCAGAAGACCAAGATCGTATGGGTCGAGACGCCCACCAACCCGCTGCTCGGCATCGCCGACATCGCCGGGCTGGCCCAGCTGGCCCATGACAACGGGTCGCTGCTGGTGGTGGACAACACGTTCGCGTCACCGTACCTGCAGCAGCCGCTCCAGCTGGGCGCGGACGTCGTCGTGCACTCGACCACCAAGTACGTGGGCGGCCACTCCGACGTGGTCGGCGGGGCACTGGTGACCGTCGACCGCGGCCTCGGGGAGGAGCTGGCCTACCACCAGAACGCGATGGGCGCGGTGGCCGGGCCGTTCGACGCGTGGCTGACGCTGCGCGGACTCAAGACCCTGGGCGTACGCATGGACCGCCACTGCGACAACGCCGAACGCGTCGTCGACCTGCTGCTCGCGCACCCGCGGGTGACCCAGGTCCTCTACCCGGGGCTGTCCGAGCACACGGGGCACGAGGTGGCGGCCAAGCAGATGCGGCGGTTCGGGGGCATGGTGTCGTTCCGCGTCGCCGGGGGCGAGGCGGAGGCCGTGGAGGTGTGCAACCGGGCGAAGCTCTTCACGCTCGGGGAGTCCCTGGGCGGGGTGGAGTCGCTGATCGAGCACCCGGGCAGGATGACGCACGCCTCGGTGGCCGGATCGGCGCTGGAGGTGCCCGCCGACCTGGTGCGGCTGTCGGTCGGCATCGAGACCATCGACGACCTGCTCGCCGACCTCACCCAGGCGCTCGCCTGAGCGGCTGCCCGGCCTTCTAGCCAGGCACCACCATCAGGAACAGGATCACCAGCCAGATCACGGACACGAGCCCGCTGATCGCGGCGATCCTCCCGATCTGCACCTTCGCGTCGTCCTCGGGGCTCTCGCTGGAGAGCGCCCGCAGGGCGGTGCGCAGGTCGCGGTCGATGATGACGAGCAGCACGGCGGCCACGATGAACAGCGTCATCGAGGCCGTCATGTACCACTTGCCGAGCAGTCCGCCGCCGAGCACCGCGCCGAGCGCCACCCCGAACGCGAACACGCCCAGGGTGCCGAGGCTGTAGATCCTCGTCATGCGCTGGATGATCTGCAGCGCGGGCACGTTCTTGTTGCGGATGACGCGCGGCGCGGTCATCGTCGCGGCGGTGACCGGGCCGATGGTGAAGATCGCGAAGGCGATGTGCAGCCAGAGAAGCAGGGACGACATGCCCGAGAGACTAGTCCCCGGTGATCTCGGCAGTGGACTCGACACTCTCTTTGCTCTTTTCGGAGCACCACATGATCATTTCTGTGGCCGCGACGGCGACGACCATCAGGACGATGAGCAGAACCGTGGCTATCATGGGCACCCCTCCTTCCCCGTATCTGCCGTAAATATCGTCCGTAATGACTAGACGGCTGTGCAACGGAATAAGTTCGGCGCGGGTATGGTTGGTCACTGTCATTTTTTCTTACTGTTAGGGCACAAGGGGGTGCCGTCCGTGGCCATCAGGCACGTCAAGCCGTACTCCGACGAGTGGCTGCAGCAGCCGACGAGCTATGTGCGGCAGGTCATCGGCGTACTGGGACCTGAGGTGGCGGACTGGTGGGAGGGCCCCTGCGATCCGCGTGACGCGACGCTGAAGCTCGCGGACGGGGCCGTCCTGGTCTGGGACGAGGAGAGCGGCTGGCGGCTGGGCACGTTCGTCTCGGGCGGCCGTGGGGCCCACACCGAGCTGACCGGCATCCGCTACCTGGGCCACGGCCTCCTCCCCAAACCGGAACGCGTCCCCTCGGCCCTCAGCGACGCCAGGGCGGGAGTCGGCGCCAGCTCGGCCTGGCGGCCCTGCTACCGATCCCACCGCAACTGCCACGACGGCTTCGACGTGGCCCTCGACTTCTACACCCGCCTCATCGACGCCTGATCTCCAACTGCACGGGCCTTCGCGCGGATGCGGCTACGGGCTCCTTCACGTCGCCGGCCGTCTGGACAACGGCGAGGTCGGATTGCGGACCAGCTCGTCCATCCGTGCACCGTCGGGCGATAGCCGGCTCAGGAGGCTCCCGCATTCTGCCGTGCGGCCAGGAAGTCAATGAGTTCGGCCTGTTGCTCGCTGTTGAAGGCACGTTTGGGGAGGAATGCCGCGAGCTGCCTGTTCACGAAGAACAGCCAGAACTCTGGAGTTGTCACGACTTGTCCGAACATAGACCACTGCATCGTGGTGCTGTACTGCTCGGTTCGGCACTCGTACCCTTCGCTGGTCACCCGAATCGTCGTAGGCACGCACATGTAGGCGAGCTGCCGCGCGGCGAGCCGGCGGATCGCCAGGGTCGCCGCGAAGGGAGCCACGACCGCTGCGACGAGCATGCCCACACCCACGAAGACGGCATCGGCCCAGATGCAAGCGAGTCCTGCCACGACCAGGACCGAGGGAAGGAACCGATAGACCGCGGTGAGCTGCCGTTTGAGACCTCGGCGTAGCGCCCGCGCCACTTCGTCGGGAGCGGGTTCATATCTGATCGTGAAGTCCACCAGTACTCCTTCGCCTGAGCTGCCGATCATCATTCACTGACCAGCACCACCTCGCAAACGATCGGCATGCAGCCGGTCAACCTGGTCGGCCCCAGCCTCAGCGCGGTCGTTACCGCCGTCGTGGTCGATCGGCACCTGCATCGCCGCTGTGCCGGATCGGGAGCCAAGGACACGTGCCGTTCCCGGGCCTGGGCGCGCCACGGCGGAGCCGCCTCGCGGGACCCACGGCGGAGCCGCCCGCCGGGGCCGAGGCAGCGCCGTGGTCTACCACACCAGCCTCCCCCTTGTCGTAAGATCAGGCGACTTCATGAGGGTGGTAGGGCTGTGGACTTCCGTGTGCTGGGCCCGCTGGAGGTCGTCGGCGACGACGGGCGGTCGTGTCAGATCGGCTCGCTGAAGATGCGGGCGCTGGTGTGCGGGCTGGTGCTGGCGGAGGGCCGGCCGGTGGCCCCGAGTGCGTTGATCGACCGGTTGTGGGGCGAGGAGCCGCCGGCCGAGGCGATGGCGTCGCTGCACTCGTACGTGTCCAACCTGCGCCGCCTGCTGGAGCCCGGACGCCGGGCCAGGGCGCAGAGCCGGTTGCTGACGTTCGGGCCGGTGGGTTACACGCTGGCGATCGATCCGGAGCAGGTGGACTCGACGCGGTTCCTGCGCCTGGTCGGGCAGGCCGAGCAGGCGACCGAGCCCGCCGAGGCGGAGCGGCTGGCGGGCGAGGCGCTGGCGCTGTGGCGCGGCGAGCCGTACCAGGAGCTGGACGACCAGGCGTATGTGACCGCCGTCAGGGCGCGGCTCACCGAGGCCCGGGAGCGGGCCCGCGAGCTGCGGGTGAGCGCGGTCATCCAGCAGGACCGCCACGGCGAGTTGCTGGGCGAGCTGGAGGCCCTGACCTACGAGCACCCGCTGCGCGAACGGCTGTGGGCGTTACGGGCGCTGGCGCTCTACCGGAGCGGCCGCCAGGGCGAGGCCCTGGAGACGCTGCGCACGGCCCGCCGGATCCTGGCCGAGGAGCTCGGCATCGACCCGGGCGAGGAGTTGCGCGCGCTGGAACGCGACATCCTCGACCAAGCCCCGGCCCTGTTCCCCCACCGGCCGCCGCAGCCGCCCGAGCCGCGGGTGGCCGAGAGAGGGATCACAGGCCGGCAGGAGGAGCTTGCCGCGCTGGACGGGCTGCTGGAAGCGGCGGCGGCGGGCCGGACGGGGTTCTCGCTGATCACCGGGGAGCCGGGGATCGGCAAGACGCGGCTGGCCGAAGAGCTGGTGAGCCGGGCCCGTGCCAGGGGTTTCACGGTCGCGGTGGGGCGGTGCGCGGCGACGGAGGGCGCGCCGGCGTTCTGGCCGTGGGTGACGGTGCTGGAGCGGCTGGCCGACACGCTGCCGCCACTGCCCGCCGACGTACGCGCGAACCTGCCCGGAGTCGGCTCAGCGACCGGGACCGATCCCGAGGGCGCGAGGTTCCGCACCTACGGGGCGGCGGCACAGGCGCTGACCGCGGGCCGGCGGCCGGTGCTGGTGGTGCTGGACGACCTGCACTGGGCGGACCGGTCCTCGCTGCGGCTGCTGGGCTACCTGGCCGAGTACGTGCTGGACGGCAGGCTGGTCGTGGTGGGCACTGCACGCGACTGGCCGCCGCCGGAGGGCGCGCTGGCCGAGGCGTTCGAGGCGCTGGCGCGGCGGCAGGCGGTGCGGCTGCCGCTGTCCGGCCTTTCGCCGTCCGACCTGGCCGAGCTGACCCCGGCGGGCACGGACGTGTGGGCGATCAGGGACCGTACGAACGGCAACCCGTTCTTCGTCACGGAGCTGATGCGTTACCTCGAAGCCGGATCGGCGGGCCGCGGCACGCTGCCGCTGGGCGTGCGGGACGTCGTGCTCGGCCGGGTGAACCGGCTGCCCGAGCCGTCCGCCGAGTTGTTGCGGGTGGCGGCGGTGGCCGGGCGGGAGTTCGACGTGACGATCGTGGCCGAGGCCGCGGGGCTCGACCTGGACGCGGCGCTGGACCGGCTGGAGCCCGCCATGGCCGCCGCCCTGGTCGCGGAGGGGCGGCCCGGGCGGTTCCGGTTCGTGCACGCGCTGGTGCAGGAGGCGCTCACCGAGGTGGTGCCGGTGCTGCGGCGGGCCCGGCTGCACGCCGCCGTGGCCGCCGCGATCGAGACGCGTACCGGCGGCTCCGCCTCCGACCGGCTGGCCGCCGCCGCCCACCACTGGTTCCAGGCGATTCCCGCGGGCCACACCGCGCGTGCCTGGCGGGCGGCGTGGCGGGCGGCGGAGGAGGCCAAACGGCTGCGCGCGTACGACGTGGCCGTCGAGCTGCTGGAGCGGGCCGGCCAGGTGGCCGAGGACGACCCCGAGCTGGGCCCGGCCGAGCGGATGGACCTGCTGTTCGCGCTGGCCGAGGCCAGGTTCGGGGCGGGCGACTCGATGGGGCAGGAGGCCGAGCTGACGCGGCTGCGCCGCCTGGCCAAGCAGGAGGGCGACCGGCGGCGCTGGATCGAGGCCACGACCGGGTACGGCGGCCGCATCCTGCAACCCTGGAAGGTCTACGGCGACTACGACGCCGATCTGCTGGCGGACCTGACGGAGCTGGCCGCCGACGAAGGGCTGGAACCGTCGGCCCGGGCCCGGGTGCTGGCCTGCCTGGCGCTCCAGGCGTACTACCAGCCGGGGTGCGACCCCGTGGAGCGGGACCGGTTGAGCGCCGAGGCGGCGCGGCTGGCCCGCCAGGAGAACGACGCGACGCTGCTGGGCCGGGTGCTGTTCGCCCGCTACTACGCGCTGCTCGACCCGGATTCGGTGCGTCAGCGGCTGGAGGCGGGGGAGGAGATGGCCCGCGCCGGGCTGGAGGCGGGCGACGACGAGCTGCGTACGATCGGGCTCACCTGCCAGGGCGGCACGCTGCTGGAGCTGTGCCGGGTGCCGGAGGCCCTGGACGTGCTGGCCGAGGCGGAGCGGCTGATCGGCCGTACGCACATGCCGTATCTGCGGATCATCCTGGCCTGGCTGCGGCTGGGCCTCCTCGTCAACCGTGGCGACCTGGAGGCGGCCGAGTCGCTGCTCGCGGCCACCGCCGCCGAGCAGCGCGCCACCTCGATGTGGGGTGAGGAGACCACCACGGCCGGCGCCACGTACCAGGTCGCGTTCATGCGCCTGCGCCGCGGGGCGGCGGACGCGGTCCCGCCGCCGCAGGACATCTCGCACGAGCAGCTCGACCAGTTCAACCGGGACGGGCTGGCCCACTACCTGATGGTCAGCGGCCGGCTGGAGGAGGCGCGCCAGGTGCTCGGGCCGTGGGAGCGGCAACCGCCGATCCCACGCACGTTCGTCTACCTGTTCTGGCTGGTCGTCCGCTGCGAGACCTGGGCGGGGCTGGGCGACCGGCAGGCCTGCGCCGACCTGTACGAGGAGGCGTCCCCGTACGCCGACCGCATGGGGATCGCCGGGCTGAGCATGCTGATGTGGCCGGTCAGCCGGTCGCTGGCACAACTGGCCGAGGCGCTGGGCGACTCCGGGGCGGCGCGGCGGCACGCCGAGCACGCCGAGAGCGTGGAGCGCGAGCTGGCTCATCCCCACAGGTAGGCCGCGCGCCGCCGGTAGCGGCCGCCGGCCAGGGTGTTGAGCAGCACCATCGGCCGGGGCGAGGTCCTGCGCAGATGGGCCTCGACATCGGGCGGCAGCTCGGAGGTGATCCAGCCGACCAGCGTGATCAGCTTGCGGAAACCGTACTGCTTCATGATCGCCTTGTGCCCCTCCGCGTCCTCCTCCGGGGTGATGTGGGCCATCATCAGCGGGATCCCGTCGGTCTCCTCGTGCGCCAGGTGCGCGCCGAGCGTGTCGGCCAGCGCGCGCAGGGCGGTCATGAGCCGCTCGCGCCGCTCCTCGGACGGGCCGGCGTCGAACGCCTGGAAGGCGTCGGTGCTCTCGCGGATCCAGTGGTCGCAGGCCTCATGCTCGGCCTCCAGCGCGTCGATCGTGCCGACCGCCTGCGGCGCCCGCTCCCGCAGCCGCGGCCAGACCGTCTCGTCCTCGGCGGTGTGGTGGTGGTGCAGCACGAACAGCACCCACGCGTGGTGCTCGCGGAGGGCGGTGATGCGCCGGCGGTCGCCGAGGCGGACCCGGCCGATCGCGGTGATCAGGTGGCCGAGGTCGCGGCGGAAGCCGTAGTGCGCCAGGTACATGTTGGTCATGTCGAGCGGCCCCGGCGCGGCGGCGGCCTGACCGGGCAGCGTGATCTGCGGCACGTTCGGGTGTGCGGCGGTGCGCATTGTCGTGCTCCTTCTGGTTTGTCAGGGTGCCGTCATCGTGGCCTCCCGGTCTTGTGCGGCTCTTGAGAACCGACTCCAAGAACGGCCCAAGACACCGTCATTAGCGTGCGCGGGCATGACCCTCACGCTCCCCACCACGACGTTCCGGAGCTCCGTGGTGTGCGCCTACACCTCGCTCACCCGCGACGAGCGGCCCATCACCTGGCCCGTCACCCCGTACACCGGGTCCCGCGGCACCATCGACGTCAGCACCGGCCTGACCTATCCCGGCAAAGCCGAGCGGGCGCGCCGCGATCCGCGTGTCGCGCTGCTGTTCGAGGGCGATCCGGTGGTGCTGGTGCAGGGCCGCGCCACCGTCCGCGACGCCGACCTGCAGGCCAACACCGACCGGTACGTCCGCGAGTCCCAGGCCAAGATCCCGGACGCCTTCGCTGGGCTGCCGTGGTTCCTGGTCAAGCGCCTGACCTGGTACTTCGCGCGGATCTACATCGAGGTGACCCCTGAGCGGATCACCTGGTGGCCGGGCGGCGACCTGACCCGCGACCCGCTGACCTGGACCTGCCCGCCCGGCACCACGGCCCCCGCCTCGGACCCGGCCCCATCGGGTTCCCGCCTGCCCGGCCGCTCCGCGCCGCCCGCCGGCTGGCGCCCGTACGCCCGCCGGGCCCGCGACCTGGGCCGGCCGATCGTGTCCACGGTGGTGGACGGCCGGCCCGTGACCGTGCCCGCGCGCGCCTTCACCCGCACCACGACCGGGTACGAGCTGGCTCTGCCCGCCGGCGTGGCCGCCGTGCCCGGGCCGGTCTGCCTGACCTTCCACCGGCACGATCCCGGCATGCGCTGGCAGGAGAACGTCGTGCTGCTCGGCACGGCCGCCGTCCACGGCGACGGCCGGCTCACCGTCGCGATCGACCGCGCGCTGCCCGACTGGAGCCTGCCCGAGGACCGCCGCCTGCGGGCCCGTTCCTTTCTCGGCCGCGGCAAGCAGCTGCAGCGCCGGCTCCGGGCCGAGGCCGCCCGCCGCGCCCAGCCGGTGCCGAAAGTCCGCCTGCGGGCGGATCATTCGTAGCGCGCCCGGCGGGCGTACCCCGGGCGGTCGGCGCATCGCCGGCCTTGGACGGCTTGCGACGGTGGCGGCACCGCGGGCGTCAATCAGCAGCGGGGGATCGCCCCGCTGGAGATCAGCCGGCGAGGGCCATGGCCGTGGCGCGTGGCCAAGCTGCCACCAAGCCTTCGCCAAGGCCGGGGTCAAGCGCTCTCCAAGAGCGAATTCCTAGGTTCGTCATGCGACCACGACGGACGACGTGCCGTTTCGAACGGAACGCGTCGCGCCGGCAACTCGGCGCAGAGACTCGACCACGGCAAGGAGAAACATGCGAATCGCTAGATCCGCGCAGATCGTCGCGGCGGTCACGCTGGCCACGGCGGGATTGGTGAGCGTCACCGGTCCGGCCTGGGCCGGCGCGGCCTACGAGGAGTTCCAGAGCGGTAAGAGCCTCGGCGCGCAGACCAGTGGGTACGTGCCGGTGAAGTGCCCGTCCACGCTGCCGTACATCGTCGGTGTCGCCGGCGAGACGACGATCAGCTCAGAGGCGGACGCGCAGCACACGAGCCTCACCAAATTCGAGATCGACGACGCCAACCGGTCGGTGAAGGTCTACTTCTCCAATACGCAGTCATTCGAGGATGCGGCCCACCACCCGATCGATGTCTCGCTCACGGTCACCCTGGCCTGCTCGAACGAGAAACCGGCGCAGCCGCCTGTGCCGATGATCAAGCACCGGGTGGATGTGAACCCGCTCGGAACAATGGGAACCTCCATCCTGTGCCCGAAGAGCCATCCCAAGCTCAGGAACGCCATAGAGATCCACGAGCCCGAGCTGGTGAATGTGGGACTCTCGGACACTCCGGGAAGTCCTGGTGCCTCTGCCAGCTGGCGCAACGATGACGCCCTCTTCTACAGGCGAGGTGTGCTTCACGCGTACTGCACGACGTGACGAGGCGGTCGGCGCGGGCACGCCGGCGCCCCTCAGGTCGTGGGAGAGAGCGGGGCCGGGGCGTGGAGGGTCAGCATGATGTGCTGGTCCTCGCCGTGCCGCACCGTGCCGGACCGCTGGAAGCCGACCTTCTCCAGGAGCCGGACCGAGCCGGTGTTGCCTTCGTACGGGTCGGCGTAGAGGGGACGGGCCTTCTCCTGCTGGAGGAAGAGCGTCAGGGCCCGGGTGCCGACGCCGCGGCCCCAGAACTCGCGGCCGAACCAGTAGCCGATGAAGCGCCGCTCCTCCTCCCACCAGGCCACGATGTTTCCGGCCAGCTCGCCGTCGACGAGGACCGCCTGCACGAAGACGGTGGGGTCGGCCAGGATCCGGGTGGCCCAGTGGTGGATGAAGCGCTCCCGGGGGCGGGGCGGGAACCTGGACCTCCGGGCCGCCTCCGGGTCGTGCTCCTGCGCCAGGAAGACCTCCAGATCGGCCTCCACGACGTCTCTCAACCCCACGTCATCGCCTGTGGTTGGTCGTTCGCTTCGCTCGCTCATGGCGAGCGAGTCTGGCATACGGCACCGACAAACTCAGCGGGCGCGGCGCAGGCGGAGGAAGTCGCTGACCACGTACTCGCCCAGGCGCTCGGCGCTCGGCGAGAAGACGCGGCCGCCGTTCCTGCGGGCCACCTCGTCCACGAACTCCTTCAGCCGGTCGTCGGCGGCCAGCATGAAGACGTTGATCGTCGCCCGCCGCCGGGTCATCTTGTCGACCTCGGCCAGCGTGAGCTCCAGCGTCTCGTGCGACGGCGGCCACTCGAACGCCGATCTGCCGTTGCGCATGAGGTGGGCCGTGGGCTCGCCGTCCGTGACCACCAGCACCACCGGCTCGAAGTCGGGGTGGCGGTCGAGGTGGCGGCCGGCGATCAGGAGGGCGTGGTGCAGGTTGGTGCCCTGGACCATGTCCCAGTCGAGGCCCGCCAGCTCGTCGGGCTGCAGCACCCTGGCGTAGTTGGAGAAACCGATGATCTGGACCGCGTCCTGCGGGAACTTGGACGCCACCAGCGCCTGGAGCGCCAGCGCCGTCTGCTTGGCGGCGGCCCAGGTGCCCCGCAGGGCCATCGAGTACGACAGGTCCACCAGGAGGCAGACGGCCGCGGCGGTGCGGCGCTCGGTCTCGGCCACCTCGAAGTCGTCCACCGAGAGGCGGACCCCGACGCGCCCACCGGAACGGCCGGTGCCCGGGGTGGCGACGCCGCCGCTGCGCACGCCGTTCACCAGCGTGCGGACCACGTCGATGGGCTGTTCGTCACCGAAGCGCCACGGCCGGGTCGAACCCGTCAGCTCCCCGGCCGAGCCCGCGTCGTGCTGGTCATGGTCGCCGCGGCGGCCCGCGTCGAGGGAGGAGAACACGCGGCGCAGCGCCGTCTCGCCCAGGCGGCGGACCGCCTTGGGGGTGAGCTCCAGCTTGCCCCGGCGGCGCAGGAGGTAGCCCTGCTCCTCCAGCTCGCGTTCGATGCGCTTGAGCGCCTCCAGGTCGTCCACGGCCGAGCGGCCGAGCGCACGGCGTACGGCGGACTCGTCGATGTCGTCCAGCCTGGCGCCCGGGTAGTCCTGCCGCAGGGCGGTCTCCAGCTGGGTGAGGTCGGCCAGCTCCTCCAGGGCCGTGACCGCGTCGCCCATGCCCAGGGGCTCCTCGCCGGTGAGGCGTTCGGGGGCGTTCCACGCCAGGTCGGGGCGGCGGGCGTAGAGGGCCTCGCCGAGGCGGCGCATCTCGTCGGAGAGCCCGGCCTGGTCGAGGGTCTGGTTGATCAGGCCGGCGAGCTCCTCGCGCTGGCGCGGGGTCATCGAGGCCAGCATGCGCTGCGTGGCGGCGGCGCGGCGGGCCAGGATGTCGACGAGCTCCTCGAGGTTGCGCGGCTTTTCGGGGAACAAATCGCCATATTTCCCCATAAAGTCGTCAAAATCGGCCTGGGTGTGCTGGCCGCGGGAGTCCTTGTCCAGCATCTCGTTCAGGTCCGCCATCATCTGGCGGACGCGTTCCATCGCCTCGGGGTCGGGGTTGGCGAGCGCGTCCCGCAGGCCCCTGAACTGGCTGTCCAGGACCTCGCGCCGCAGCAGGTCGCGCAGCTCCTCGAACGTCTGGCGCGCCGCCGACGAGCGCCACTCGTACGTGCTCAGCTCCTGGATCGCGCTGGCCGTGTCCTCGGGCAGCCCGTCGAGCCCGGCCTCCCGCAGCCGCGCGTCGTCGGACGGGTCGGGGAACAGCTCGGCCCGCTCCTGCCCGATGGCCTTGTCGAGCAGCGCCCGCGCCTTCTCCAGCGTGCCGTCGAGCCGTCCGCGCTCGCGCAGGTCGCGCCGGCGCCGGCGCACCTCCCTGAGCATGTCGTCCAGCCCGCGGCGGTCCTGCGCGCCGGGCAGGCCGCGCTTGAGCAGGTCGCGCAGTGCGTGGACCGGCGTCGAACCGGACAGGATCGCGTCGCCCATCTCGTCGAGGGCCGCCCGCACGTCGTAGGGCGGGGCGAGGGGATCGGGGCCGTCGTGGTACTCACCATAGCGAAAGGCCATCACGCACCCACGCTAACCCGATCCGCCCGTTTACGCGTCCCCGAAGACCTCCCACACCTCGTTGACGCCGCCGGCCTCGGGGGTGTAGTCGATCTTCACCAGTACGGGGTGCTCGACCGTCTTGAGCGCCTTGGTCAGGTCCGCCGAGGTGCACGACTTCTTGCCGAGCCCCTGCTTGTCGGCGTTGACCGGCTTGCCCGCCAGCCATCCGTCCCGGCAGCGCGCGGTGGCCCGGTAGAAGCTCGTGGCGTGCGTGTACCCGAGCTTGACGGTCTTTCCGCCGGTCGTGAACAGGACCGTCGTGTCGTTGACGCGCTTGAGCGTGCCGCGGGCGGTACGCGGGCCCGGCCACTCGGTGACCAGGAACTCGTTGATCTTGACGGCGTCCGTGCCCCGGTATTCGACGCGGAGCGGAACGGGCCCGCGGGCCAGCCCGTCGGTCAGATCCCCGGGTTCGCAGGCCGTCCGGCCCAGCCCCTTGGCGTCGAGGGCCACCTGGCCCTCGGTCTCCTTCAGGTCGCACGCCACCGTGACCCGGCCGAAGGAGGCGCCGGTGTAGTCGAGCCGCACCTCCTGTGCCCCGGCCACCGGCTTGAGCCGGTAGCTCCGGAACTCGCCCTTCCGCACGAAAGTGGCTGACTTGGGGACGATCCGCAGGTGCCCCTTCCCGTCGGCCCAGGCGTACCCGTACACGACCTTGGCCGCCGTGGCCTCGGCGGAGGCGGGCACGGCGACGAAACCCATGGCAAGAGCGGTGGCACAGGCAAGCAGGCGCATGGGCGGCCTCCCGGTCGGCGTGATCAGCTATCCACTATGACGCGGAAGACCGCCGATATGTTCATGTGCGGTAGACGCTCACTCCGTCAAGGTCTTCCTTGGACAGGCGCCGCATGAGGTAAAGACCCTCCAGCGCGAACTCCAGGGCTGCTGCCGCGTGCCCCGGCGACTCCTCGCCCGCGCCCATGCCGAGCTTGGACATGACCTTCGCCAGGCCCGTGACCGGGCCCATCCGGTGGAGCAGCTCGCCGGCGGGGACCAGCTCGCCCGACTCCACCTGGGTGCCCTCGGAGAACTTGTCGATGATCGCCGACAGGTCCATGCCGCCCAGCCGGGTCCTGAACGTCTCCGCCGTGGCCCGGCGCAGCAGGTGGGCGAGGATCTCGGTCTCCCTGCCCTCCTCGCTCACCTCGAACTCCACCTTGCCCCGCAGGCTGTGGACCACCGAGGCCAGGTCGACCACGCGCGTGACGGCCTGCTCCTCGCCCTGCAGCGCCGCCCTGCGCACGGCCGAGGCCGCGGCGGTCTCGGCGGCGGCGATCGAGAAGCGCGCCGACACGCCGGAACGGGCGTCCACCGCCGTGGACTCGCGTACGAGCCGGGTGAACCTGGCGATGACCTCGATCAGGTGTTCGGGGACGTCGGCCCCGATGTCCGGCACGGACTCCTGGCGGATGAGCGTCAGCTCGTCCTCGACGGTCAGCGGGTAGTGGGTGCGGATCTCGGCGCCGAAGCGGTCCTTCAGCGGGGTGATGATCCGGCCCCTGTTGGTGTAGTCCTCGGGGTTGGCGCTGGCGATGAGCAGGATGTCGAGCGGGAGCCGCAGGTTGTAGCCGCGTACCTGGATGTCGCGCTCCTCCAGCACGTTGAGCAGCGACACCTGGATGCGCTCGGCCAGGTCGGGCAGCTCGTTGACGGAGAAGACACCGCGGTTGGTACGGGGGACGAGGCCGTAGTGGACGGTCTCGGGGTCACCCAGGGTGCGACCCTCGGCGATCTTGATCGGGTCGACGTCGCCGATCAGGTCGCCCACGGAGGTGTCGGGCGTGGCGAGTTTCTCGCCGTAGCGCTCGTCGCGGTGCTTCCACGCGACCGGCAGCTCGTCCCCCAGCTCCCGCGCGAGGGCCTGACAGCGCGTGCAGGCCGGCGCGTACGGATGGTCGTTGATCTCGCAACCTTCGACGACTGGGGTCCATTCGTCCAGCAGACCGGTGATGGTGCGGATGAGCCGGGTCTTGCCCTGGCCGCGCTCACCGAGGAGGACCAGGTCGTGCCCGGCGAGCAGGGCCCGCTCCAGGTGTGGCAGGACGGAGTCGTCGAAGCCCACGATGCCGGGGAATCGTGGCTCGCCTGCCCGCAGCTTGGCCAGCAGGTTCTCCCGGACTTCGGCTTTGACGGTGCGATGAACGTGGCCGCTCTCTCGCAACTCGCGGAGAATACGTGGCTGATGCACGGGAACGAGACTACGTCCCCCGCGAGCAATGCGGCAGAGAGTTTCGCATCTGGCGCAGATTTCGGATCTCGACCATTGCGTGACGTTTCGTGCGCGTGCTTGTCCTTTTAGTGGGGAGAATCGGGCCTAGGGAACTTTGACATGTCGAGGGAGGCGAGACTCGTGGCCGTTATGACTAGCCGCTTCGCCGACGGCCTCGCCGTGGGTTCCGACCTGGTGGGGGCCGCGGAGACCGCCGTGGGCCAGGCCCTGTCGAGGCTCAGTGGCCGGGCCGACCTGGTCTGTTTCTTCATCTGCGGCGATGATCCCGAGGACGTCGCGCGGGCCGGTGAGGCCGCTATGAGGCTCGCGCCCGACGCGCACGTGGTCGGATGCAGTGCCACGGGGGTGATCGGCGACGGACAAGGGGTCGAACTGCTGCCCGCGGTGAGCGCGTGGGCGGCGACCTTGGACGGCGCCCGGCTGACGACCTTCCAGCTGGAGACGCTGGCGGCCGAGGACAGGTTCGTGGTGGTCGGGCTGCCCGAGCGGGGCGCCGATGATCATGTGGCGATCCTGCTGGCCGACCCGTACACGTTTCCGACCGACGCCTTCGTCGAGCGCTCCGTCGACGTGCTCGGCGACCTGCCGTTGATCGGCGGGCTGGCCAACGGGTTGCAGGGACGGGGCTCCGTACGGCTGTTCGCCGACGGCGAGGTCTACACCGAGGGCGCGATCGGCGTGCTGATCAGCGGCCCGGTCAGGATCAGCACCGTCGTCAGCCAGGGCTGCCGCCCGATCGGCCCCAGCATGGTCGTCACCGCGTCGGAGGACAACCTGCTGCTGGAGCTGGCCGGGCAGCCCGCGCTGGCCCGGCTGGAGGACATCGTCAGCGAGCTGGACGAGGACGACCGCGAGCTGGTCGCCTCCGGCCTGCAGATCGGCGTGGCCATGGACGAGTACGCCGAGCGCCACGAACGCGGCGACTTCCTCATCAGAGGAGTCATCGGCATCGATCCCGAACGCGAGGCCGTGGCCATCGGCGACATCGTGGAGATCGGCAGGACCGTGCGCTTCCAGGTACGCGACGCGGCCACCGCCGACGAGGATCTGTACGACCTGCTGGACGCCCATCGGGAGCAGCTCGGCAAGGTGGACGGGGCGCTGCTGTTCTCGTGCAACGGACGGGGCTCGGCCATGTTCGGCACGGCCGACCACGACCCGGTCGCCCTGCGTGACACGCTGGGGCCCATCGGCATGGCCGGCTTCTTCGCCGCCGGCGAGGTCGGGCCGGTGGCGGGCCACAACCATGTGCACGGGTTCACGGCGTCCGTCCTGGTTTTCTCCAGCCCAGGCCCGTGACACGCGCCTGAAGGCCCGGCGGCCCCGTCTGCTCGGGAGGGCCGCCGGGCCTCAAGCCGCCCGGGGCGGCCTCGGGGAGGCTCCGGGCCTGGCCAGGGTCGCGCCAGGGCCGGGCCGGCCCTGGCGCGGGTGGGTTACTCGGTCGCCGAGTCGGTGCTGGGACCCTGGCCCTCGTCTCCGGTGTTGGTGTGCAAGCCACCCCCGCCGTCCTGGGCGTCGGGATCGGGCATCGCGGTCGGCTCGCAGGGCGAGACCGGCCCCTTCACTATGGTGAGCGACATCCCGAACGGCGGCTGGTCGTCGCCGGCCTTGCTCTTCGAGACGGCCATCACCAGCGTCGAACCCTCCGGCACCTCCCCCTTCTCGATCATGAACGAGGTCACGCCGCTCGACCGGCCGAAGCTCACCGCGAACTCGCCCGGACCGTTCCCGTTCGCGCCACGCGGCATCTTGCAGGTCTGCCCCTCGGGCAGGTAGTCGACGATCGCCTTGACCCCGGCGTCGGCCAGGTCCGCCTGCAGCCCCTCCGGGTCGTTGAACTTGTTGATCTGCACGGTGATCACCCCGTTGGCCCCCGTGGTCACCGCGTACGCCGGGCTGCCGCCGAGCCCGGACAGCACCACCGCCGTCGCGGTGGCGGCCGCCGCGACCCCCGCCAGCGCGGCGGCCAGCCCCACGTAGCGCCGCCGGGAGCCGCCGCGCCTGGCCGGTGTCACAGTCGTCGTCACGTCGTCCTCCGCCGTTCTCGTCGTGATCTCTTCCTTGAGTGCACTGAGAAGGCGCTCCTCGAAATTGCTCATGCCTGTCCCTCCACGTACACAGGTGCCGACGGCGAAGCGACGCGTTCAAGAGCCCGTCTTGCCCGGTGCAACCTGACTCGTACGGTCACCTGCCGGATCCCCAGGACCTCGGCGACCTCGGCGACGGTGAGCTGGTCGATCGCGACGAGCTCCAGCACCGCGCGCTCGCCCTCCGGCAGGCCGCGCATGGCCTCCAGGGAGCCGCGCATCCGGCGCTCGGCGTCGATCCGCTCCTCCATCCGGACGAGGTCGTCGTCGTCCATCAGCCGCCGGCCGGCGACGCGGCCGGTCGCCCGCGCCTCCCGGGCGGCCTGCCGATGCCGGGCCGACACGACGTTGCGCGCGACGCCGTACAGCCAGGCGATCTCGGTGCCCCGGCCGGGCACGTAGGTGTGCGCCGAGTCAAGCACCGCCAGGAAGATGTCCGCCGTCAGGTCGGCGGCGAGGTGAGGGTCGCTCACCCGCCGGACCACGAAACGCATGACGGCATCGACGTGGCGGCGATAGAAGGCCTCAAAGGCCGCAGGGTCTTCGTTGAGGCGCACTGGCCTCGCTCCCTTCGTCGTTCGCCTTACATCAGTACTTGGACCGAGCGACGAGAAGCGTTTCCCCGCAGGTCAGCTGGGGCGGCGGGGCTGGAAGAGCCAGGCGTCGAAGAGTGGGCGGAGGTTTTTGCCCGACAACTGCTCGGAGAGGGCGATGAACTCCTCCGTCGTGACGTGACCGTAGCGGTGGTCGGCGGTCCACGTCTTGAGCAGCCTGAAGAAGGTGTCGTCGCCGATCGCGTCGCGCAGGGCCTGCAGCGTCATGGCGCCGCGCGTGTAGACCGACGCGTTGAACAGGTCGGAGGGCTTGGCCCGCCCCGGCGGGTAGGCCCACATCGGGTCGTCGGCCGGGCGGGCGTGGAGGTCCTTGAAGATGGCCTCCGCGGTCTTCGTGCCCTTGTGCTCCTGCCACAGCCACTCCGCGTACGTGGCGAAGCCCTCGTTGAGCCAGAGGTCCTTCCAGCGCTTGAGGGTGAGGCTGTCGCCGAACCACTGGTGGGCCAGCTCGTGCGCGATGATGGTCGCGTCGGGCTCGAAGCCCCCGTAGAGCGGCTTGGTCTGGTTTTCCAGCGCGTAGCCGGCCATGTAGTCGTCGATGACGCCGCCGGTCGAGGAGAACGGGTAGGGGCCGAAGACCGTCGACCAGTGGTCGGTGATCTCGCCGGAGAGCTGGTAGAGCTTGTCGAGCGAGCTCTTGAACTTGGGATCGACGGCGGCGAACTCCGGGATGCCGCCGGGGGTGCGGCCCTGGCGCAGGTCGAACTTGCCGAGCGTGGCGGTCGCCAGGTAGGTCGCCATCGGGTGGAGCTCGCGCCACCGGTAGGTGGTCTTGCCGCCGGCGGTCGTGGGCCGGCCCTGGAGCTCCCCGTTGGACACGGCGGTCAGCCCGGCGGGCACGGTGATCGCGAAGTCGAACGTGGCCTTGTCGGCCGGGTGGTCGTTGTTGGGGAACCAGGTCTTGGAGCCGTTGGGCTCGGAGGCCACGAACGCGCCGTCCGGGGTCGGGATGAACCCGTACGTGCCCAGGTTGTCGCTGTCCTCGGCGGCCTTGGGACGCCCCGCGTAGACGACCTTGACGGTGAAGCGGGACCGGTTGCCGAGCGGGCGGGAGGGGGTCACGGTGAGCTCGTCGCCCTTCCGCCTGAACCTCGCCGCCGCGTTGTCGACGGTGACCTGGCGCACGTCGTAGCCGGCCAGGTCGAGGTTGAAGCTCGACAGGTTTTGAGTGGCGGCGGCCTGGATGGTGGTCCGCCCTTCGAGCTGTTTGGTCTTCGGGGTGTAGTCGACGGCCAGGTCGTAGTGGGACACGTCGTAGCCGTCGTTGCCGTCCTCGGGGAAGTCGGGGTCGCCGATGCCGGCGGCGCCCGGTCGGTAGTCGGTGACGGCGGGCGGGTCGTCCGCGCTCGCCGCTCGGCCGTCGGTGGGCGCACAGGCCAGCACACTCAGCGTGGCCAGCAGTGCCACCCCGCGTCTGTCGAAACGCATTGGCAACACGCCCCTTCGGATCGTGACCAAAATCTTACGCTGAGTCAGGCATTCACCACGACCGTCCTGGCGGCCTTGTCATGGACCGCCTGTTTGCGAGCGTCGAAGAGGATCCAGCCGAGGTCTATGAGCGAGCCTACGCAGCAGACCCAGGCGAGCGCGGTCTCGACGATCTGTCTCACCGCGGCCTGCGCCACGGTGATCCGCGCGCCGTTCTCCTGCACGACCCGCATGCCGAACAGCCTTTTGCCGAGGGTCTGGCCGTTCCAGAAGGCGTGCAGGAGCCAGAAGTACAGGAAGGCCACGAGTCCGGCCAGGAAGGTGTGCTCCACCGGGTAGCGGTCCCAGGCCCCTCTGCTCCGGTCCCAGGCGTACTCCCAGCTCGACCAGGTGAAGGGGGCGGAGATGACGTTGACTATGAGCCAGTCGAGGACGCCGGCGAACAACCGTCGCCAGCGTCCCGCCAGCCCCGGTGGTGATCCCATGATGTCCTGATGACCACCACTAAGTCGGGACAAACTAAAGGTTGCCCCTTCGTTCCTGTTCCCGCTCGATCGCTTCGAACAGCGCCTTGAAGTTGCCCTTACCGAATCCCAGCGAGCCGTGCCGTTCGATCAACTCGAAGAAGACCGTGGGCCTGTCCTGCACCGGCTTGGTGAAGATCTGCAGCAGGTAGCCGTCCTCGTCGCGGTCCACGAGGATCTTCCGCCGCTTCAGCTCCTCGATCGGCGCCCGCACCTTGCCGATGCGCTCGCGCAGCTCGGGGTCGTCGTAGTACGAGTCGGGCGTGTCCAGGAACTGGACGCCGGCCGCCCGCATGTGGTCGACCGTGGTCAGGATGTCGTTGGTGGCCAGGGCGATGTGCTGCACCCCGGGGCCGCCGTAGAACTCCAGGAACTCGTCGATCTGCGACTTCCTGCGGCTGACGGCCGGCTCGTTCAGCGGGAACTTGACCTTGCGCGTGCCGTCGGCGACGACCTTGGACATGAGCGCCGAGTACTCGGTGGCGATGTCGTCACCGACGAACTCCGCCATGTTCGTGAAGCCCATCACCTTCCGGTAGAACTCCACCCACTCGTCCATCTTGCCCAGCTCGACGTTGCCGACGCAGTGGTCGATCGCCTGGAAGAGCCGCCCGCCCTTCGTCGCCGGCGGCGCCACCAGCGGCTCGGCGGCCACGTAACCGGGCAGGTGGGGGCCGCCGTAGTTGGACCTGTCGACCAGCGTGTGGCGCGTCTCACCGTAGGTGGCGATGGCCGCGACCTGCACCTTGCCGTGCTCGTCCTCCATCGTGTACGGCTCCGCCAGCCCCTCGGCCCCGTGGGCGACCGCGTACGCGTACGCCGCCTCCACGTCGGGCACCTGGATCGCCAGGTCGATCACCCCGTCGCCGTGCTCGGCCACGTGCCTGGCCAGGTCCGTGCCCGGGCGGACCGCGGCCCGGAACTCGAACGTGGCACCGCCCGAGACCAGCACGTACGCGACCTCGTCCCGGCTGCCGTTCTCGGGCCCGCGGTAGGCCACCAACCTCATGCCGAACGCGGTCGAGTAGTAGTGGGCGGCCTGCTTGGCATTGCCCACGGCGAACACGACGGCGTCCATGCCGTTGACCGGAAAGACATCATTCATACTGGCAACTCTCGATATCCCTGAGCTCAGTGCGCAAGAGTTACTTCAATCGGTGGACAACCTGCCTAGCGGCGCTCCGAGATATCGGGTAAATCTGTACAGTATGACGATCGATGAGCTGGACGCCAGGTTGATCACCCTCATGACGGAGGAGCCCCGCCTGGGGGTGCTCGAGTTCTCGCGCCGGCTCGGCGTGGCCCGCGGCACCGTTCAGGCCCGGATGGACCGGTTGATCGCCAGGGGAGTGATCACCGGGTTCGGGCCGGACGTGTCGCCGGAGGCGCTCGGCTATGACGTCACCGCGTTTGTCAGCATGGAGATTAGACAGGTCGCCGGGCACGACCCGGTGGCCGACCGGCTGGCCGCCATCCCGGAGGTGCTGGAGGTGTACACGATCACCGGCGACAGCGATCTTCTCTGCCGCGTGGTGGCGCGGACAAATGCCGATTTGCAGCGAGTTATCGATCGAATCGTTGATGTACAGGGTGTGCTCCGGACTAATTCGATCATCGCCCTGGACACCCCGGTTCCCTATCGAGTGCTGCCGTTGGTCGCCGATGTTCCGCGCCGCGGTGACCGGTAGCCGTACTATCGCTAGGGGACGAGGCACCGTTATCGATCGTTTAGCCTTGACATTCGCCCAGCGCATGAGGGGTGGACAAGGGGGGTCGAGGGTGCGGAGCGGCGGTGGCAACGGGATGCGAAAACGACGAGTACTCCGACTTCTACTGATTTCATTTGGCGCGGGAATCCTCGTACTCGTCGGGCTTTTCGCGGTCGCATGGGCGCTGACGCCTATTCCCGATTCCACGCAGAAGCAGGCCACCGCGCAGGGTTCGGTGATCTATTACCGCGACGGCAAGACCGTGCTCGCCCGCCAGGGCATCGACCGCAAGAGCGTCGAGCTGGCCAAGGTTCCCAAGCACGTGCAACAGGCGGTCATCGCGGCCGAGAACCGCTCCTTCTACGACGACGGCGGCGTCTCGGTCAAGGGCACCGCGCGGGCCGTCTGGTCCACCGTCACCGGGCAGCAGCTCCAGGGCGGTTCGACGATCACCCAGCAGCTCGTGCGCAACTACTACAGCGGCCTCAGCCAGGAACGTTCCGTCACCCGGAAGTTCAAAGAGATCCTCATCGCGATCAAGGTCGACCAGTCCAAGTCGAAGGACTGGGTGCTCGAGCAGTATCTCAACACGATCTACTTCGGCCGCGGCGCCAACGGCGTCCAGTCGGCCGCCCGCGCCTACTTCGGCAAGGACGTCGGCCAGCTCAGCGTCGCCGAGGGCGCCTACCTCGCGGCGGTGATCCAGCAGCCCAGCCGCTTCGCCGACCCCAAGGGCCCCGACCTGGCGGCGGCCCAGGAGCGCTGGAAGTCCGTGATCGACGCGATGGGCCAGACCGGCATGCTGACGCCCGCCCAGGTCGCCGCCCAGCGCTTCCCCAAGCTCGCGGCGCCGAAGAAGCCGTTCGAGCTCAAGGGGCAGGCCCAGTACATGCTGGAGCAGGTGACGGCCGAGCTCAACCGGCGCGGCTACTCCGACGAGGACATCAACGGCGGTGGGCTGAAGATCGTCACGACGTTCGACAAGAAGCTCATGCAGGCCGCCCAGCGGGCCGTCAAGGACGTGCTGCCCGACGCCACGCCCAAGAAGGTCCACACGGGGCTGGCGGCCGTCGATCCGGCCACCGGTGAGATCGTCGCGTTCTACGGCGGCAGCCCCGCGCAGTCCCAGTACGACAGCGCGTTCTCGGCCAAGGTCCAGGCCGGCTCGACGTTCAAGCCGTACACGCTGGCGGCGGCGCTCGACAACGGCTTCGACCTGTCCACCAGGGTCGACGGCAACTCGCCGATGCGCGTGGCGTCCGACCCGAAGCCGATCCCCAACGACAGCGACCGCTCCTACGGCGAGATCGACCTGGTGCAGGCCACCCAGAACTCGGTCAACACCGCGTTCGTGGACCTCGGCCAGAAGGTCGGCCTGGACAAGGTCGCCGCCGTCGCCGAGAAGGCGGGCATCCCCAAGACGCAGCTCGAGAAGCAGCAGAGCTACGCGTCCTTCCCGCTCGGCGTCTCCTCGGTCAGCGCCGTCCAGAACGCCTCGGGCTTCTCCACGTTCGCCAACAAGGGCGTGCACATGGAGGCCCACGTGGTGATGTCGGTCACAGACGCCGAGGGCAAGAAGAAGACCGTCGAGCCGGTCTCGACGCGGGTGGTCAGCGAGCAGGCAGCCGGGGACGCCACGTACGCGATGCAGCAGGTCGTCAAGTACGGCACCGGCACCGGCGCCCGGCTCTACGACCGCCCGGTGGCCGGCAAGACGGGCACCACGGACAAGTCGAAGAGCGTCTGGTTCAACGGGTTCACGCCGCAGCTCGCCGTCGCCGTCGACATGTTCAGGGAGGACAACGCCACCGTCACGATCCCCGGGTACGGCACGCAGTTCGGCGGCCAGCTCCCGGCGCAGATCTGGCGGGCGTTCATGACCGAGGCCATGGCGGGCAAGCCGGTCGAGGAGTTCCCCGAGCCGTCCGACTACGGCTGGGGCCCCGACTACTCGTCGCCCGACCAGAACCAGGACGGTCCCCAGCAGGAGTACACGCCGCCGTCCGACCCGAACGACTGGTTCGACAACACGCCCGAGCCCGACATCACCGCGCCCCCGTCCACAGACCCGCCGGTGACGGATCAGCCGAGCGACAACGGGCCGCAGCAGGACCAGCAGCAGCCCGACGAGCAGACCGGCCCGCCGTCCACGCAGCAGCAGGCGCCCGACCAGCCCACGACCGGGGGCGACACGATCAACGACGCCACCACGGGCCGCCCGCAGTCGGGTTAGCGCGCCGCGCCCAGCTCCGCCCGCAGGTCATCGACCGTCGTCACAGGCAGGCGGCAGGTGAACCCCTTGCACACGTACGCGGCAGGCGCCCCGCCGACCAGCCCGCGCCCCTCCAGCAGCTCCGGGAAGTCGCCGGGGCCGCGGGCGACCACCAGCCCCGGCACGTCGGCCAGCAGCGCCGCCCTGTGCAGCTCCGCCGTGCGCGGGTCGTCGGCCGGGCCGATCACGGCCACCTCCACGGGCCCGTCCAGCGCCGCCCGAGCCACGGCGAGGCCCCAGCCCGCGAACCTGGCGTGCCCCGTGGCCAGCACGGACACCGCGCCGAGCGCGGCCTGGGCGGCCTCCCTGTGCCGCGTGGAGCCGGTCAGGGCGCCGTAGGAGAGCAGCGCGCCCGCGGCCGCGAACTGGCCCGACGGGGTGGCGTTGTCCGTGGGGTCCTGCGGCCGCTGGAAGAGGCGTTCGGAGTCGTCGGCGGTGTCGTAGAAGCCGCCCGTGTCGTCGGCGAACCTGTCGAGCACCGTGTCCAGCAGCGAGCCCGCCAGCCGGAGCCACCTGGGCTCGCCGGTCACGCCGTACAGGGAGATCAGGCCCTCGGCCAGGTTGGCGTAGTCCTCGAGCACCCCGGCGTTGGTGCCCGCCCTGCCGTCCTTGGACGTCCGCAGCAGCTTGCCGTCCGCCACGTGCGTGCTCGCGAGCAGGCCGGCCGCGGCCGTGGCCGCCGCCACGAGGTCGGGGCGCTCGAACACCACGCCGGTCTCCGCCAGGGCCGCGATGGCCAGGCCGTTCCACGAGGCCACGACCTTGTCGTCGCGTCCCGGGCGTACGCGCTGCTCCCTGGCGGCCAGCAGCCGCTCGCGGACGCTCGCGTAGCGCGCCGGGTCGTCGGGATCGCGTGGGAGCTGCAGCACGGACGTGCCGTGCTCGAACGTGCCGGTCACCTCGAAGAGCTCCTGCGCCCAGCGCCCGTCGTCCTCGCCGAGCACCTCGCGCAGCTCCTCGGGCGTCCATACGTAGAACTTGCCCTCCACACCCTCGCTGTCGGCGTCGAGCGCGGAGGCGAACCCGCCCTCCTCGGTGCGCATCTCCCGCAGCAGCCAGTCGGCCGTCTCCAGCGCCACCCGCCGCGCGAGCTCGCCGCCGCCCGCCTTCCACCAGTGCGTGTAGACGCGCAGCAGGAGCGCGTTGTCGTAGAGCATCTTCTCGAAGTGCGGCACGACCCATTCCGCGTCGACGCTGTAGCGGGCGAACCCGCCGCCGAGCTGGTCGTACAGGCCGCCGCGGGCCATCGACCCGAGCGTCTCGCCGCTCATCTCGCGCTCGCCCGAGCGCAGCAGGAACTCCAGCACCATGGACGGCGGGAACTTCGGCGCCCTGCCGAAGCCGCCGTTGACGCCGTCGAACTCCTGGCCCAGGTTGCGCATGGCGAGCGCCAGCGTCTCCTCCTTGGGCACGGCCCCGCTGGGCAGCGTGGTGTTCGTGGTGAGCGCCTCCACCACCTTGGCGCCCTGCTGCAGCACGGACTGCCGGTCGCCGACCCACACGTTGTGCACCTCGGTGAGCAGGCGCTGGAAGTGGGGGCGCGGGAAGTAGGTGCCGCAGTAGAACGGGTGGCCCTCGGGAGTGGCGAACACCGTCATCGGCCAGCCGCCCTGGCGCGTCATCGCCTGGGTGGCCCCCATGTAGACGGCGTCCACGTCCGGCCGCTCCTCGCGGTCGACCTTGATGTTGACGAAGTGCTCGTTCATCAGGCGCGCGGTGCCGGGGTCCTCGAAGCTCTCGTGTGCCATCACGTGACACCAGTGACACGCTGAGTAACCGACGCTGATCAGCAGCGGCACGTCCCGCCGCCTGGCCTCCGCGAACGCCTCCTCACCCCAGGGGCGCCAGTCCACGGGGTTGTCCGCGTGCTGCAGCAGGTAGGGGCTCGTGGCGTCTTTCAAGCGGTTCATCAGGACCTCCACTGATCAGCCTAGTCCGCCCCCGGCCCGGGCCTCTCCCGCCGCACGGCCCGCCCGCTGCCCCGGTGCTCGGACGGGGCGCTCGCCGAACGAGAGCCGGGGGCGGCTGACTGGGGAGGCCGGGACGGGCTAGGTTACGGGGCGTGGATATGGACTTCGTCTGCGCACACGCCGGCCGCCCGGTCGGCGCCGTCACCCGCAGGGACGTGGCACGCGCCCTGCTGGCCGTTCCCTCAGGGGTGGCGCTGGTGGCGCTGCCCGACCTGCGGCGCGCGATGATGGCGGCGGGCAACCCGCTCTCCCGCCCGTTCTGGGAGTCCGCCAAGACCACGCTCAGCTCGATCGAGGCGGGTGTCGCCACGGTCGGCGACGTGCAGCGCTGGGTCGAGTCCACCGGCACCGAGCCGATCCTCATGACGCCCAGCTACTTCGTCTGGCCGGAGGAGGACGAGCGCGGGCCCGTGGCGGTGGAGATGTTCGGCTGGCTGGTCGCGTACCTGGAGGAACGGGTCGAGGCCGGTGAGATCGACCCCGACGCGCTGGCGGAAGGCGATCGGGCGGCCCGCGGCGCGTACGAGGAGCTGCAGGAGCGCTGGCTCGGCACGCCGCTGGCGGACGGCAGGGTGCCCGGGTTCGCGGTGAGCGACGAGCTGGACGAGGAGTCGTTCGCGATCTGGGACGAGGAGGAGGCGTTCGCGCTGTCGGAGCTGCGGCGGATCCTCGCCGGCCTGCCCGCGCAGCCCGAGCTGCCCGCCGGCGAGCTGGATGCGGCGGCGGCGCGCCTGCGCACGCTGCTCGCCCTGCCCGGCTACCCGGCCAACGTGCTGCGGGCCTGCGCCGGGTTCGAGGAAGGCCCGATGCCGGACGACGACGGTGAGCTGTGGCTGGCGGTGGCGGCGGGCATCGCGGGGCCGATCTCGGACCTGTCGGAGAGCGGGGATCTGCTGGAGGAGTTCGTCGACCTGGACGGGGAGCTCACCCTGGAGGACGCGACGCTGGCCAACCTCTGCGCGATCCAGCACGCCGACTGGCTGGCCGGGGTGGCGGCGCTGGCGAGGCTGGGCCCGGGGGTGCTGGCCTCGCCCGAGCGGATGGCGCGGCTCATCGCCGAGTCGGAGGACATCGACGTCGACGAGCAGGACACCGACGATCTCAACGCGACCGAGAGCCTGTTCGGCTCGGTGGTGAGCCTGTGGGGCTATCTCGGCATCGTGGACAAGGACGAGGTGCTCACTCCGCTGGGCTGGTGGGGCCTGCCCAAGGCGCTGGAACGAGCCTGGTCACGCGCTGCCGAATGAGCTGTCGACCAGGTGCTGGAACTCGGGGTGACGCTTGATGTACTTCGCCACGTAGGGGCAGAGCGGCACGACGCGCAGGCCGGTGTCGGCGCTCGCCTGGAGCGCGAACGCGACCAGCCTGCTCGCCAGCCCCTGCCCCTCGTACGCGGGCAGGACCTCGGTGTGCGTGAAGACGATCTTGGTGGGCAGCAGGCGGTAGTCGGCGAACCCGGCGACCTTGCCGTCCACGAGCACCTCGAACCGGCTCTCCGTCGAGTTGTCGACAACTTCGATCGGCATCTACTCGGCCTTCTTGTCGTCCACGTCGCCCTCGTGGGGGACCTGGATCTTCGACATCTGCTTGTTCATCGACTTGACCAGGAAGTACAGGGCAAAGCCGAGGAAAGCCACGACGAGGAAGCCGAGCAGGCCCGGACTCACATCACCTGCTGCTAGAACGTTCACAGTTCCAGTCTGCCACTGGGGGAGCGTGGTCCCGTCAGTGGCAGGCGGGGGAGACGTCCTCGGCGTGGATGCCCGCGAACAGGTCGTCCTCCGGCAGCTCCGTGTCCACCAGCGAGCGCGCCAGGTGGTAGTCCTCGGTCGGCCAGATCTCCTGCTGCAGCTCGCGCGGGCAGACGAACCACCAGCTGTCGGGGTCGATCTGGGTGGCGTGGGCGATCAGGGCCTGGTCGCGGATCTCGAAGTACTCGCCGCACGGCACCCGCGTGGTGACCGGCCACTTGGCCGGGCGGTCCTCCCAGCGGGAGATCCAGTCGGCGTACGGGGAGCCGAGGCCACGCTCGGTCATCGCCTCGTGCAGCGCCTCGAACCGCTCCTTGGTGAAGCCCATCTGGTAGTAGAGCTTCAGCGGCTGCCACGGGTCGCCCGTGCCCGGGTAGCGGTCGGGGTCGCCGGCGGCCTCGAAGGCCTCCACCGAGACCTTGTTGGTCATGATGTGGTCGGGGTGGGGGTAGCCGCCGTCGTCGTCGTACGTGATGATCACGTGCGGCCTGAACTCCCGCACGGCCGCCACCAGCGGCGCCGAGGCGTCCTCCAGCTTCTGCGTGGCGAAGGAGCCCTCGGGCAGCGCCTCGTCCTCGTTCTCCGGCAGCCCGGAGTCGACGAAGCCCATGAAACGCTGCTGCACGCCAAGGATCTCGCGGGCCCGGTCCATCTCGGCCTTGCGCACCGCGGCGATGTTCGCCACGATCTCGGGCCGATCCATCTTCGGATTGAGCACGGAGCCCCGCTCACCACCCGTGAGCGTACAGACCAGCACTTCCACACCTTCGCGCACGTAACGCGCCATCGTGGCGGCGCCCTTGCTCGACTCGTCATCGGGGTGGGCGTGGACGGCCATCAGCCTCAGCGGTGCACTCACGGGCTCGATGTCTCCTCAGTAGGGACCGGTCACTCGCCCAGAGAGGTTAGTTTCTGCTGGGCGGTCGCGAGGGCACACCCCCCGCGGGCGACAATTGTCTCGGATAACGCTCAGGGAGTGCAGGGAGATTCCGCCATGGCGACCAGAGATGTCGAGAACCAACCAGTTCTCGGCACACCCGACGACTTCCCCGACCGCCCCAAACGAGGCGGGCGGCTGGTCGTCCACGTCGTGATCGGCGTGCTGGTGGCCATCATCGCGGGTGGCTGGGGTTACGTGATGTGGTCGATGACGGCGGGCGGTTCGGAGGCGCCGTCGCAGGTGGTGACGTTCAACGTCGTCAGCGCGAATCGCGCGGAGATCACCTTTGAGGTGTACAAGCCAGACGATAGGGTGGCTGTCTGCCGGATCAGGGCGCTGGACGTCTATCACGCGGAAGTGGGCAGCAAGGAAGTAAGAATCCCGGCTGGCGGGGGTAGTAAGCAGATCAAGGAAAGCCTCGACACCAGTGGTGAGGCCACTTCCGTCCACATCCAGTACTGCAATCTCGTATAGTGAGACGTTTGGGGAAGCGTTGGAGCGGTTGACTTGTTAGCCTTTCGCAATTCAACCACACGTAACCTCAAGTGATCTCAGGGCCCCCTAGGCAAGCAAGGAGAACCCGTGGCCGACTCTCGCGATGAGAACGTCACATGGCTGACGCAGGAGGCGTACGACCGCCTGAAGGCGGAGTACGAATATCTCTCTGGCCCCGGGCGCGTCGACATCGCCAAGAAGATCGAAGCCGCCCGCGAAGAGGGCGACCTGCGTGAGAACGGTGGCTACCACGCCGCCAAGGACGAGCAGGGCAAGATGGAAGCCCGGATCTTCCACCTCCGGCAGATCCTCGACAACGCCCAGGTGGGAGAGGCCCCCAAGGCCGAGGGCGTGGTGGGCCCCGGCATGACCGTGACCATCCGGTTCGTCGGCGACGACGACGAGGTCACCTTCTTGCTCGCCTCCCGCGAAGAGAGCGGAGCGCCGATCGACGTCTACTCGCCGAAGTCCCCGCTGGGGGCGGCGATAAACGGCAAGAAGATCGGGGAGAAGGCGACCTACTCCATGCCCAACGGCCGCCAGAACACGGTCGAGATCCTTGAGGCAGTGCCGTACATCGGCAACTGACACCCCCGCAGGACGACCGCCGGGCCCACGCTGGCCCGGCGGATTTTTCGCGTGCGTCAGGGATCCGGCAGGATCTCAGCTTCCTGGTCAACTCTCGTAAGCGGAGCAACACGTACAAGCTGGTGCCGTTCATCGTGGTGGCGCTGGTCGCGGTGCTGACCGCCGACGTGCTGCTGCTCGCGCGATCCGGGCAGGACGTCGGTCCCGTACGCGCGCAGGCCACGCTCAAGCAGACGCCGCTGGCGCAGCGCCGGCCGCAACAGCAGCAGGGGCAGCAGCAACCGCCACCCGTCACCACCGTCCAGCCGGTGGAGCCGCTGAAGAAGCTGCACAAGCCCAACCTGTTCGTGCTGACCAGCAAGCCGTTCACCAACGAGCTGTTACGGAAGGTGGCCAAGCTGCGCGGGGTGCGGGCCCTGGAGCTGGCCGACGCGGCATCCGTCATGCTCGACGACAAGCGGGTGCAGACGTTGGCGGTCAATCCGTCCACGTTCCGCTCGTACACGCCCAAGGTGACCGCTTCGTCCGACGCGCTCTGGCAGAACGTCGCGGCGGGTGACGTGGCGGTCTCGTTCGTGCTCGGCAACGACGGCGGGCTCGCGCTGCACCGGCGCGTGGCCAGCCCGGCCGGGACGCTGCGGATCGGCGCGTACGCCACCACCGGGTTCGGCGCGGTGGACGCCGTCGTGTCCAAGAACGTGGGGCGGACCTTAGGACTCCCGCACGACAACGCCCTCATCGTGAGCGCCCCCGAGACCAACTCCGAGACGCTGCGCAGGGCCATCCTCAAGCGGCTGCCCAAGGGCACGCAGGTGGCCATGGTCAACCCGGTCCTCCCGCAGCCGCAGACCCCGACCCGTAGCTGGCCTTCCGGGTCATTCATGACGGGCGAGCAGATCACCGTGGCGCTGAAGGCCGCCGCCTCCAAGCTCGGCCGGCCGTACGTGTGGGGCGCCGAGGGGCCCGACACCTTCGACTGCTCCGGCCTGGTCCAGTGGGCCTTCGCCCAGGCGGGGGTACGGATGCCCCGGGTGACGCACCAGCAGTGGGTGACCGGGCCGCAGGTTCCGCTGTCGCAGGCGCAGCCGGGCGATCTGATCTTCTGGCGCCTTGACCCGACCAATCCCGACTACATCTCCCATGTAGCGATTTATTGGGGTAACGGGAAGATGATCCAGGCGCCGCGCACCGGCGATGTCGTCAAGATCTCGCCCGTGCACACCCGCAACCTGGCAGGCGTCGTCCGCATAAGCCCGGTCGCCGCCGCCAAGGTCCGCTAACCCCCCACCCGTCCCCCGACCAGCCCGGCTCCGACCAGCCCACCCCCGTACCCGACCAGCCCGGCCCCGTCCCTGGCCAGCCCGGCCCCGTCCCTGGCCAGCCCAGCCCCGGCTCCGGCCAGCCCGGCCCCGGCTGCTCGGCGCCGCACGCCGCCGACGCGCGCGCACAGCGTCCCACCTGGGCCGCGCCACGATGCTGCGGACGGGTGGTGGCACGGCGCGCTCGGGCAACGACCGACGGCCCGCCCCCGGTGCGCGCACCCGCGCCGCGCCGCGCCGCGCCGTGCCGCGCCGCGCCGCGCATCCCTAGGCCCACCCGCGAGGCCCGCAAGACGACGGTCCGCCCGCGCCGTGCCCCCGCGCCCGTCGCTGGGGTGCGCGTGATCAGGCCCCCCGTGAGCACCTCGCGGCGTGACCCTTCCGGGGCCGGTGGGGCCGGTGAGGCGGGGGGTGGGCATGAGGGGGGAGGGGGCGGTGGGGTGCGTAAACGCGGTCCCGGAGGCGTGCATTTCGCTTGCAACTGTGTAATGGTGATTACATGGCAACAGACGACGACACCGCGCAGATTCACGGCTGGTTCACCGGACGGCTGCCCGAGGGCTGGTTCACCGGAGCGCCCGAGATCGTCAGGGACCGCGAGGAGATCGCGGTGCTCGGCACCCTCCCCGACCCCCCGGACGACGTGCCGGAGGCCGAGCGGGCCGCTCTGGTCGAAGGGCTGGCCAGGAGGTTCAGGGAGGAGACGCGCGAGCGGCGGATCGAGATCGCCCGGGAGGCCGAGCGCAAGTTCCGGCAGAAGGTGTCCTGGGGTGTGGTCTGCGGCGGCGAGACTGTGATGTTCACCACACTCTCCGTGCCCGTGATGACCCGGCTGCGTCAGACGGAGCGGCAGGTTCTGGACACGCTCGTGGCCGCGGGAGTGGCCAGGAGTCGCAGCGACGCGCTCGCCTGGTGCGTACGTCTGGTCGGCAAGCACACCGACACATGGCTCGCCGACCTGCGGGACGCGCTCCAGCATGTCGACCGCGTTCGCTCCGAGGGACCCGACGTCAATTCCTGAGACCACGCAGCGGAAACGGGCGTGCAAATGGACTAAACCACTGGGGAAATTGGTTTAGACCATCGGAATTGGACTGGACCACTGCATGTTAATTCTCTTTTAAATCTGCTCGGGCTGGGTAGGCTCCCCCAATCGTCAGGGCCGCTGCCTGCGGCGACGGTCAAGCCAACAGGTCTATGCCAATTGGCTTTCATGCCGCTTCGTCGTTAATGATGACTGGGCCCTGAGACAGTGGAGGAGTCGCAGTCGTGTCCGTTTCCGTGGAAGTGCCCGCACCGACCAGCAATGGCGAATTGGCCGCGTGGGTGAACGAGATCGCCGCCCTGACCCAGCCGGACCGGATCGAGTGGTGCGACGGGTCCGAAGAGGAGTGGACGCGCCTGACCAACCTGCTCGTGGATCAGGGGACGTTCACGCGACTCGCCGCCCGGCCCAACAGCTTCTACGCCAAGTCCGACCCCAGCGACGTGGCCAGGGTCGAGGACCGTACCTTCATCTGCTCCGAGCGCGAGGAGGACGCGGGCCCGACCAACAACTGGATCGCGCCCGACGAGATGCGCCGGACGTTCCGGCAGCTCTTCAAGGGCTGCATGCGCGGCCGGACGATGTACGTCGTGCCGTTCTGCATGGGCCCGCTCGGCGGCGAGATCTCGCAGCTCGGCGTCGAGATCACCGACTCCCCGTACGTCGCCGTCTCCATGCGGATCATGACCAGGATGGGGGACAGGGCGCTCCGCCTGATCGAGCAGCGGGGCGAGTTCGTCAAGGCGGTCCACTCCGTCGGGGCGCCGCTGGAGCACGGTCGGCAGGACGTGCCCTGGCCGTGCAGCTCGACGAAGTACATCAGCCACTTCCCCGAGACCCGCGAGATCTGGTCGTACGGGTCCGGCTACGGCGGCAACGCCCTGCTCGGCAAGAAGTGCTACGCCCTGCGCATCGCCAGCGCCATGGCCCGCGACGAGGGCTGGATGGCCGAGCACATGCTGATCCTCAAGCTCACGCCGCCGTCCGGCGAGCCCCGCTACGTCGCGGCCGCCTTCCCGAGCGCCTGCGGCAAGACCAACCTCGCCATGCTCCAGCCCACGATCCCGGGCTGGAAGGTCGAGACGATCGGCGACGACATCGCCTGGATGCGCTTCGGCGACGACGGCCGCCTCTACGCGATCAACCCGGAGGCCGGCTTCTTCGGCGTCGCGCCCGGCACCGGCCAGGTGACCAACGCCAACGCGATCAAGACGCTCTGGGGCAACAGCATCTTCACCAACGTCGCGCTCACCGACGACGGCGACGTGTGGTGGGAGGGGCTGACCGAGGAGCCGCCGGCGCACCTGACCGACTGGAAGGGCCGTTCCTGGACGCCCGGCGGCGACGAGCCGGCCGCCCACCCGAACGCCCGCTTCACCACTCCCGCCGCCCAGTGTCCGACCATCGCGCCCGAATGGCAGGACCCCAAGGGTGTGCCCATCTCAGCGATCTTGTTCGGCGGTCGCCGCGCCACCGCCGTGCCTCTGGTCACAGAGTCGCTGAGCTGGGAGCACGGCGTCTTCCTCGGAGCCAACGTCGCCTCCGAGAAGACCGCCGCGGCCGAGGGCAAGGTCGGCGAGCTGCGCCACGACCCGTTCGCCATGCTGCCGTTCTGCGGCTACAACATGGGCGACTACTTCGACCACTGGCTGGAGATCGGCCGCCGCAAGGGCGCCAAGCTGCCGCGGATCTACTACGTCAACTGGTTCCGCAAGAACGCCGAGGGCAAGTTCATCTGGCCGGGCTTCGGCGAGAACAGCCGCGTGCTCAAGTGGATCGTCGACCGGCTCAACGGTGAGGCCAAGGCCGTGCCGACGGCGATCGGCCTGCTGCCGGCCGACCTCGACACCAAGGGCCTGGACCTGACCGAGGAGGACCTGCGCACGCTTCTGTCGGTCGACAAGGAAGTGTGGCGCGAGGAGGCGTCGCTGATCCCGGCCCACTTCGACAAGTTCGGCTCGCATCTGCCGAAGGAACTGTGGGACGAGTACAACGCCCTGCTGGACCGCCTCGGCTGATCCCTCGTGCGGTACGGCGGCTCCGTCCGACTCGACGGAGCCGCCGACGAAATTCGAATAATCTAAATGAGCAGAACGAAACCTTTACCGCTGCCTTACGCGTCCTTCCGATAACCAGCCTTATTCGGCTGTACGGAGGGAGGCCTAAATGGACCTGTTCCTGCTGATCCTTTCGGTGGCTCTGGCCGCGGCAGCCTTAACCACCGCCTCCGCATTCAAACGCGAGCAAGCCGTCTCGACGACGTCCCGTACTCGCGCCATGGGTCAGAAACTGAGCCACTACGAGATCGCCTATCTGGCGGGCGGCCCGGGGCAGGTGGCCGGCACGGCCATCGCTCTCCTGACCGGCTCGGGAGATCTGCGCGTGGCACGCGGGGGGCACGTGCACAGCGTCCACGCGCGGTCGGTGTCGCGGGACCCCGTCGAGCAGGTGGTGCTGGCCACCGTCGCCGACCGTTCCGGGCTCACGGCGTCCGCGCTCAAGACCGAGGTGCGCAGGAGCCTGGCGATGGACGAGCTCAAGCGCCACCTCACGGACGCCGGCCTGGTCCTGCCCGGCGACCGCGCCAGGCGGCTCGACCGGCTGGCCGCCGGCCTTCAGGTGGTGTCGGCGCTGGCCTTCGCGGGGGTCGTGGCGGCCGTGGTCACCGTGCTCACCGAGGGCACGAAGCCGCTCCTGGCGTTCTCGCTGATCGCCCTGGCGATCACCGGCGCCGGCGCGGCCGCCGCGATCGCCAACCGCCGGAAGTCCCGTCGGCACAAGCTGACCGCCCACGGGGTGGAGCGGCTCGGCAACGCCAGGAAGACGCACCCGCTGGGCTCGGGCGGCGGGCGGGTGCACACCGCGCTGTACGGTCCGGGCGCGCAGGTGAAGGCCGACCTGCGTGCGGCCAGGGCGGCCCGCCGGCCCAGGCGGCGGGCGACGTACGGTGGCGGATACAGCGGATCCAGCGGATGCGGCAGCGGCGGAGGAGGCTGCGGCAGCTCGTCGAGCTGCGGTGGCGGGAGCGGCTGCGGCGGCGGCGGTTGCGGGGGAGGAGGGAGCTGACATGGCCGAGCCGGGAGCACGGCAGCGTACCGGGGTCGAGCTGGGGGTGGGGATCGGCTGGCGGGCCGAGCTGGACCTGTCCATCGAGCGGATGCCCGGCGTCGACTTCCTCGAGGTCGTCGCCGAGAACCTCAAGCCCGCCGACCTCCCCGAGTCGTTACGCGTGCTGCGCACCAGGGGGCTGCCGGTGGTCCCGCACGGGGTGTCGCTCGGCGTCGGCGGCGCCGAGCCGCCCTCCCCGGCCCGGCTCGCCCACCTGGCCGCCTGCGCGGAGGCGCTGGACGCGCCGCTGGTCAGCGAGCATCTGGCGTTCGTACGGGGCGGCGGCATCGAGGCCGGGCACCTGCTGCCCGTGCCGCGCACCCGCGAATCCCTGCGGGTCATCACCGCGAACGTGCGCAGGGCCCAGGACGCGCTGCCGGTGCCGCTCGCCCTGGAGAACGTCGCCGCCATCTTCGGCTGGCCGGACGACGAGCTGACCGAGGCCCAGTTCCTCGCCGAACTGGTCGAGCGCACCGGGGTCGGGCTGCTGATCGACGTGGCCAACCTCTACACCAACCAGTTCAACCTGGGGTTGTCGGCCACGGACGCGCTCGACGCGCTGCCGCTGGAGCACCTCGCGTACGTCCACGTGGCCGGCGGGTACGAGCACCACGGCATCTGGCACGACACGCACACCACCTCCGCGCCGGAGCCGGTGCTCGACCTGCTCACGGAGCTGTGCGCCCGCGCCACCCCGCCGGGGGTGCTGCTGGAGTGGGACGACGAGTACCCGAGCGACGCCGCCCTGGGGAACGAGCTGGCCAGGATCCGCACGGCGATGTCCGCGGCCGGGGAGCCCGGATGACGGACCGGCGCCGCTCCCCGGCCCCCGAAGCCCCGGCCGCGGTGACGGCTGACGTCCCCTCGGCGGTGGCGGGCGCCGAGGGGCTGGGGGCGGCGCGGCGGCGGCTGGCCGAGGCGCAGGGGCAGGTCGTGGCGGCACTCGTCGCCGGCGCGGAGCTGCCCCAGGGGTTCGACCAGGAGCGGATGCGGGTGCAGGCGTCGAGCCTGGTCGCCAAGCGGCGCGGCATCGTGGCCAGGATCCGGCCCGACGCCGCCGCCGCGGCCGGCCCCGACCTGCCCGCGGAGTTCGCCGCCTACGCGCGGTCCCGCAGCGAGCCGCCGCCCAGCTACCGCACCGACGCGGACGACTTCGCCGCCTGGCTGCGCGAGCGCGGCCGCATGCCCGATCCGCCGCCCAAACCCCATTGGTGGTCGCGATTCCTGCCCTGAGCGTGGCCGCAACCGGCCAGGGGTGGATCAGGGATAGCCGGTTTAGCAGGCATTCGTCCGGAAACCGTCAGAGAATGGGGGGATTGCGTTGTGTCGACGGCTCTTATCTGACCGTCACGCCAGTGGCATGCAAGGACAGCATCGGCACGCCGTACGAGGTCACCCTCGAACTGCGTCGCGACGGCACGCCGTACGGGAGCGTCGGAGAGCGGTGCGGCTGGCTGCTCGCGCGCCTGGCGCGCGGGGTGGACGAGGCCAGGCAGGGACGCGGAGCGGCCAGGCGGTGGACCGACCCCGACGACAGGTTCCCTGACGAGGACCCGGACAGCGAGCTGTTCTCCTTCCGCTACCGCACCAGAGCGGGTCTGGTGGGCGGCGGGGAGCTGCGCTGCCAGCTCAGGACCATCCCCGTGTGGCAGGCCACCAAGGGCGAGTGGCGGCTGACCAGAAGGGCGTACGTGGAGGCCTGGGGCTCGACGGGCGTGGGCATGCGGGCGGTGCTGACGTCGTCGGAGCTGTCGGTGTTCGTCCGGAGCCTTGTGGATGAGGCGGAAGGATGTCTGGAAGGTAGAGATCTGGCGAGGAATCCGCTAGACGGAGCAGGCACGGGCGATTCGCGGTGATAATTGCCTGTTGGGTCATGCGACCGAAGGCAACCGCTGGGGAGGCACTCCGTGGGCCTGCGCGATCTGGTCTACCGGCTGTATGAGCACAGGCTGGAGTCCAAGCTGTCGAAGGACATCATCCCCCGGCACGTCGGGGTGATCATCGACGGCAACCGCCGCTGGGCACGCGCGATGGGCATGCGTGACGTCGCCAGCGGCCACCGCAAGGGCGCGGACAAGATCTCGGAGCTGCTCAACTGGTGCCGCGAGACGGGCGTCGAGGTCGTCACCGTCTGGATGCTGTCCAACGACAACCTCAACCGGCCGAAGGAGGAGTTGGAGCCGCTGCTGCGCATCATCGAGGACGTGACGCAGGAGCTGGTGGACGAGGGCTGGCGGATCAGCCCGGTCGGCGCGCTGGATCTGCTGCCGGACCGGACGGCGAATGTCCTGAAAAACGCAAAGGAAGCATCATCACACCGTCCAGGCCTGATTGTGAACGTTGCAGTTGGGTATGGAGGAAGGCGTGAGATTGCCGATGCGGTGCGCTCACTGCTCCAGGAGCAAGCGAGCAAAGGGGCGAGCATCGAGGACCTCGTCGAGGTGCTCGATGTGGAGCACATCGCGGAGCATCTCTACACTCGCGGCCAACCCGACCCGGACCTTCTCATCCGGACCTCGGGCGAGCAGCGCCTGTCCGGCTTCATGCTCTGGCAGAGCGCTCACTCTGAGTTCTACTTCCACGAGGCCTACTGGCCTGACTTCCGCAGGGTGGATTTCCTGCGGGCGCTGCGCGACTACGCTGCGAGACACCGACGTTACGGTTCATGACGCGACAACGGGGCATTCAGAACGTAACGTAGTAAATGTCCGACCGCAGGCCGGACATTTCGGAGAGGGCCCGCCTTTGCACCAAGATCTGCCGAGGGGGCCGGTACCCGGCGCCGACGGCAGCTCGCGGTCGGGGATGTGGGTCCGGTCCGATTCCCGCCTCGTCTGCAGGGCGCTCGCGCTTATGGGCGCCCGGGGGAGAACGTGTGGCAGTGTCCTCGAGCAACCCTACTCACCTGTCGGCCAAGCGCACGTATGTGCTGGACACGTCGGTCCTGCTGGCCGACCCGGCGGCAATGACACGCTTCGCCGAGCACGACGTGGTTCTTCCGATCGTGGTCATCACCGAGCTGGAGGGGAAGCGCCATCATCCCGAGCTCGGCTACTTCGCCAGGAAGGCCCTGCGCTACCTCGACGACCTGCGCGTCCAGTACGGCAGGCTCGATGAGGCGATGCCCACGGGGGACGGCACGATCAGGGTTGAGCTCAATCACAGCGATCCGTCGATTCTGCCCGTCGGGTTCCGCCTGGGCGACAACGACACCCGCATCCTGACCGTGGCCCGCTCGCTGGCCGCCGAGGGCTGCGACGTGGTCCTGGTGTCCAAGGACCTGCCGTTGCGGGTCAAGGCGGCCTCGATCGGCCTGGCGGCCGAGGAATACCGCGCCGAGCTCGTACACGAGTCGGGCTGGACGGGGATGGCCGAGGTCCAGGTGACCGCGGAGGACGTCGAGGTGCTCTTCGACCAGGGCAGCGCCGACCTCGAGGAGGCCAGGGACCTGCCGGCGCACACCGGCCTGCGGCTGCTGTCGGCCAAGGGCTCGGCGCTCGGCAGGGTGCAGCCGGACAAGTCGGTGAAGCTCGTACGCGGCGACCGCGAGGTATTCGGCCTGCACGGCCGCTCCGCCGAGCAGCGCATCGCGCTCGACCTGCTGATGGACCCGGAGATCGGCATCGTCTCGCTGGGCGGCCGGGCCGGCACCGGCAAGTCGGCGCTCGCGCTCTGCGCGGGCCTGGAGGCGGTCCTGGAGCGCCGCCAGCACCGCAAGGTGGTCGTCTTCCGCCCCCTGTACGCCGTGGGCGGCCAGGAGCTCGGCTACCTGCCGGGCACCGAGGGCGAGAAGATGGGCCCGTGGGCGCAGGCGGTCTACGACACGCTCGGCGCGATCACCTCGCCCGAGGTGATCGAGGAGGTGCTCGACAGGGGCATGCTGGAGGTGCTCCCGCTGACGCACATCCGAGGCCGGTCGCTGCATGACGCGTTCGTGATCGTGGACGAGGCCCAGTCGCTGGAGCGCGGGGTGCTGCTGACCGTGCTGAGCCGGATCGGCGCCAACTCCCGGGTCGTGCTCACCCACGACGTGGCCCAGCGCGACAACCTCCGCGTCGGCCGGCACGACGGCGTGGTCGCGGTGGTGGAGAAGCTGAAGGGCCACCCGCTCTTCGCGCACGTCACGCTGACCAGGTCGGAGCGCTCTCCGATCGCGGCGCTGGTGACGGAGATGCTCGAGGACATCACGATGTGATCACTTGAGCTCGCCGCAGGTGTGCTGCCCCTCCGACCTGGAGGGGCGGTTCACGTTCTCCCGGACGATCTTCACCATCTCGTACGCCGCGTCCTGCTGGGCCGTGCAGACGATCTGCGCCATGCCGAGCCTGGTGAGCGTGCCGTCGCCCCTGACGTAGACGGTCAGCGTCGAGGTGCGGGGCAGCTGGATCTCGTCGCGCTGCACGGGGTTCAGCGAGTCCTTGATCCCCAGGTACGTGAACCCGCGCAGCGCGGTGTCCCGGCCGCCGTCCAGAGGTTGCGAGGAGGCCGCGAAGAGCGCGCCGAGCAGGCTGGCGACGGTGTCGTTCTCGACGTCGGCCGCCTCCAGGGCGAGCTTGCCGTTCCTGATCAGGAAGATCGTCTTGGACGGCGGCGGGATCTTGATGGTGGGCGCGTTCCCCCGGTCCTGGACGTCCGTGGGCGAGATGCCGCAGGCCGTCAGGGCGAGCAGGAGAGCGAGGACGAGAGCGCGGGTCATGAGTGCGGTAGCCAGACCGTGAAGAGCGTGCCGGGATTCTGCAGGCGTACGGAGATCGTGCCGCCGTGGAGGTGGACGTTCGCCCTGGCGATCGCGAGGCCGAGGCCGCTGCCCTGGCTGCGGGCCCGGCCCGCGCCGGCCTTGAAGAAGCGGTCGAAGACGTGCGCCAGCGCCTCGCGCGGGATGCCCTTGCCGTGGTCGCGCACCTTCACCTCCAGGCCGTTCTCCGTGCCTCTGGCGCTCACCATGACGGGTCGCTGCCCGTGCTTGAGCGCGTTGCCGACCAGGTTGGCCACGATGACGTCGAACCTCCTCGGGTCGAGGTTCACCGTCAAGCCCTGGGACGCCTTCACCTCCACCTGATCGGTCCAGCCGCGCACCTCCAGGCAGTCGGCGATGGCGTCGGCCACGTTCACCGGCTCGACGTTGAGCGTGGCCGTGCCCGCGTCGAAGCGGCTGATCTCGATGAGGTGCTCGACCAGCTCGCGCAGGCGCTCGATCTCCCTGAGGACCAGCCGGACGGCCTCCGCCGGCGCATCCGGCAGCCGGCCCGCCTCCTCGGAGAGCATGTCGGCCACGGCGGTCATGGCGGTCAGGGGCGTGCGCAGCTCGTGCGAGACGTCCGCCACGAACCTGCGCGACATGGCCTCCAGCGAGCGCAGCTCGGACACGCTCAGCTCCAGCGCCGCGGCCGCGTCGTTGAACCTGGAGGTCAGCTCGGCCAGCTCGTCCTGCCCGTGGACGGGCAGGCGCGTGTCCAGCCTGCCCTGGCCGAGCGCCTGCGCGGCCGCGCTCAGCCGCCTGACCGGCAGCAGCACCTGCCTGGCCGACAGCAGCGCCACGACCAGCGCGATCAGCACGATGGCGGCGCCGGCCTGGGCGAGCGTGGCCCTGAGCGTGTTGAGCTGGTTCTCGTCGCCCCGCATCGGGAAGAACGCGAACGCGCGCAGCCCGGTGGCCTGGGGAGCGCCGTCGACGTCGCGGTAGACCTCGGCGCCGACGATGAGCCAGAGCTGGTTGCGGATGACCTTGCGCTGGGTGACCACGCTCTGCTTGGCCCGGCCGTAGAGCTCGTTGGGCACGTCGCTCAGGGTCATGGGCCCCTCGGTGGAGACCAGCGTGCCGTACTCGACGATCACGCTGCGGCCCGGCCCGCTCAGCGCGGCGGCGACCCGGTCCAGCTCCTTGATGGTCGGCGCGGCCTCGCCGGGCGCGAGCTTGCCGATGGGGAACGTGATGCTGCCCAGCTCTCTGATCACGAGGTCGAGAGAGGTGTTCTCCTCGCGGGTCACGAGCGCCGTCTTGGCCAGCTCGAAGCCGATGGTGGCGACCAGCAGCGAGGCGGTGACGGCGACGAGGGTGAACGTGATGACGAGGCGGGCGCGCAGTCCCGTGGGCAGGGGGATCACGGAGGGCTGAAGCGGTAGCCGAACCCGCGCACCGTGTGGATGAACACGGGCTCGGCCGGCCTCGGCTCGATCTTGGCCCGGATCCGCTGCACGCAGGCGTCCACCAGCCGCGAGTCGGCGATGTGCGTGTGGTCCCAGACCTCGCGCAGCAGATAGCGGCGGTTGAGCACCTGGCCCGGGTGCCGTACGAGCTCCAGCAGCAGCCGCAGCTCGGTCGGCGTCAGGTGGATCTCCTTGTTGGCCAGCATGACCTTGAGCGCGCCCCGGTCGATCACGAGGTCGCCGAAGGTGATGCGATCGGAGGCGGCGGACTCGGCCCTGCGCAGGATGGCGCGGATGCGCGCGTCCAGGACCCGGGGCTCGACCGGCTTGACCACGTAGTCGTCCGCGCCGGCCTCCAGCCCGACCACCACGTCCAGGTCGTCGCCGCGGGCCGTGAGCAGGATGACGGGGAGCTGGTCGAGCTTGCGTACGCGGCGGCAGACCTCGATCCCGTCGATCCCGGGGAGCATCACGTCGAGGATCGCGATCTCCGGGCGGCGGGCCCTGATGTGGTCGAGTGCCTCCTCGCCGGTCGCGTAGGAGGTGACGGAATGCCCCTGCCGGGTCAGCGCCAGCTCGAGAGCCGTACGCACCGAGGGGTCGTCTTCAACCAGGAGGATGCCTGCCACGCACAAATTATTATTCCATGTCCCGAATGCCCGAACTAAGTCACCAAACTGTGACGTGTCACAGATGGGACACGGAAGTGGCCGAGGCAGCCTGGAAGCGGCCCCCTTCGGTTTGCGGGCCTCCGAGGGCGAGCCGTCCTTTGTGTGAGCAATATCACACTATTTCGGAAACGCCACGGTTACCAGCAAGTTAGCCAACGGGGTCCCAAGCGATTCCCGCGTTTCGGTTGCGAACCACCCCCCAGTACAGGGCAAGCTCATGGTTCGTGAGCCCTGGTCCGCAGTTGAGTGAGCGCCCGCCGAAGGAAGACCTTCCCCCGGCACGCCGGCCCAAGAAGCGCCTGAGCGTGAAAGCGGTGGTGATCACCACCGTCTCGCTGGTGGTCGTGGTCGGCGGTGGCGGTTTCGTCGCCTACCGCGCCATGGAGAACGCCAAGAGGCCGGCCGTCACGCCGTTCACGCCCGAGCAGCTGGGCGCCATCGCGAGCGGCAGCTTCTACACGCCCGACCCCCAGAACGACGCGCTCAAGAACGCCGCCGAGCAGGCGTACAAGGCGGACAAGCTCAAGGACGGCCGGACCTCCGCGGGCAAGAACCCCGACATCGACTGGGTGGTGCCGAAGAAGGCGCCGGGCGGTGACGGGTTCCCCTCCATGAACTTCCCGCCGGGCAGCATCCCCTCGCCGGGCAGCAGCAAGGCCACCGCCAAGGCCATGCTCGCCTCCATGGGCTGGGGCGACGACCAGTGGGGTTGCCTGGAGCGGCTCTGGCAGAAGGAGAGCGGCTGGAACTCGCGGGCGATGAACCGCTACTCAGGCGCGTACGGCATCCCGCAGTCCCTTCCCGGCAGCAAGATGGCCAGCGCGGGCGCCGACTGGCAGACCAACCCCGCGACCCAGATCAAGTGGGGCCTCGGCTACATCAAGGGCCGCTACGGCACGCCCTGTGGCGCCTGGGGACACTCACAGTCGGTGGGTTGGTATTAGAGGGTCAACTTTCCCTCTTTAATCGGCAAGCCGCCGCGCCCGAACGTGCATGCGGGCCCACTCTGGCCGCATGGGTGTCAAGGTCAGCGTGATCGTCAATGTCCACAATCCGGGGGCCACCGCCGACGCGTGCATCCGCTCCGCCCTGGAGCAGACGATGCCCCCGGACGCGTACGAAGTGATCTTCGTGGACGACGGCTCCACGGACGGGATCGGCGAGCGCCTCGACACCATCGCCACGACCCGTGACAACGTGAGCGTCCTGCACCTGCCGCACACCGGGACGCCCATGCGCGGCCGCAACGTGGGCCTGGCGGCCGCCGCCGGCGACTACGTCTACTTCCTCGACCAGGGTGACCGCCTGGAGAAGGACGCGGTCGCCCGCATGTACGAGCGTGCCGTGGAGACCGACGCCGACGTGCTGGTCGGCCGCCTGGTCCGCGACTTCGGGCCGCCGATGGCCGCCTTCGAGCGCGGCACGGCCCGCGCCGACATCCTGCGCGACCGCCTGCTCCAACTGCTCGTGCCGCAGCAGCTCTACCGCCGCGCCTTCCTGGAGGAGCACGAGCTGGGGTTCACCGTGCCCGGCGGCAGGATGGCCGAGCAGGCGTTCGTGATGCGGGCCTACCTGCACGCCAAGGTCATCGCCGTGCTGGCCGAGCACGTCTGCTGCCACCTCGGCGACCGGCTCGGGGCCGAGGACGAGCCGCGGGCCATGGTCAAGGAGCTCGACGGGCTGCTCACCGACATCGAGACCTGCGTGGGCGAGGGCCGCCAGCGCGACCGCATGCAGGCCCACTGGTTCCGGTACGCCGTCCTGCGCCCGCTGCTGACCGCCCGCTTCGCCGACTCGTCGGTGGACCGGGGCCTGCACTTCCGGGTGGTGCAGGAGCTGGTCGAGCAGCGGTTCCCGGAGCGGCTCGACCGCTACCTGCCCGTCCAGCTGCGCGTGGTGGCCGCGTACGTGCGCATGGGACGCCTGGACCAGATCGTGCTCCTGTCGAACTCCTCCAAGCGCGCCGGGCTCCGCGCCGACCTGACCGAGATGCGCTGGGACGCCCACGTACTGGTGCTCGCGCTGACCGTGGAGGTCCTTTCGGGCGACGGCACGCCCGACCGGTACCGGGAGGACGGCGAGCGCCTGCACTGGATCCCGCCGCGCTCGCTGGAGACCAAGGCCCTGGACGAGAGCGTCACCGACGTCACCGAGGCGGTCGAGCGGGCCCGCGTCGAGCTGTACGTGCGCCACGCCGAGACGGGAGTGATCCACTTCCTGCCCCTGACCCAGCACGTGGAGCGCATCCAGGACGGCCGCCGCCGGATGCGCGTGCAGATCAGGGGCGAGGCCCAGCTGGACGTGACCGCCGCCGCGGTCGGCGAGCCGCTCAGGCCGGGCCAGTGGGAGGTGCACGTACGCATGTTCGGCGGCGCCAACCAGGCCAGGAGCCGGGTCGGCAGCTCGGCGGGCCCGCTCAACTGCCTGGGCGTGCTGGCCCAGCGGCCCCGGACGCGCCTGGTGGTGCCGTGCTGGACCGACCACGGCGACCTGGGCCTGGCGGTCGAGCCGCGCTCGTTCTCCGAGTCGATCGCCCTGGTGTCGCGTGGGGTGGAGGTCAAGCGGCTCGACGGGCACGCGTACGTCGTGCTGCCGGTGCCGTACGTGCCGCCGAGCGGGGGACCCCCGCTGGAGCTGGTGCTGCGCAGCACCGGGCGGCGCGGCCGCGAGGTGTGCGCGCCCGCCCTGGTCGAGGCCGGGGTGCCGGGCCGGCTCGCGGGACAGCTCGTGGCCAAGGTGCCGGTCAAGCGGATGATGCCGCCACCCGACCAGCTCGGCCCCGGCGCCTGGCTGACGTCGCTGCGTACGGCGGAGGAGGAGATCGGGCTCAGGTTCGCGCTGGAGGTGCGCAGGGGCAAGATCCTGGTGCGGCCCGCCGCCGCGGTCGATCCGGGGCGGCGCTCGCCCATGGGCAGGGACACCGTCCTGTACCGCATCGGCAGGCGGCTGCCCGGCGCGCGTCACATGGTGCGCCTGGCGCGCGCGGGCAGGCACCGCTACCTCAAGGACTGACCCAGCCCTCCAGCTCCTCGAAGGCGCTCCTGAAGGCCGGCAGCATGGGCTTGAGGCGGTCGGGGTAGACGTCCACCAGGCTGTCCAGGTGGTTGCCGCCTTCGACGCGGTGGTAGCGGAACGGCCGGTGCGGGCCGACCATCTTCGCGTAGACGTCGGAGTCGCGGGAGATCGGCAGCAGCGTGTCGAGCGTCCCGTGGATCGTGATCAGCGGCTTGGTGATCCGGCCGGTCAGCGCGATCTTCGCGACGGCCGCGTACGGCTTGCGCCGGTCGTAGTCGTAGTCCGCCGCCGCGCCCTGGTAGGACGGGTCCAGCTCCTTCTGGTAGAGCTGCTGGGTGAGCTCCCAGTAGTACTGCCGGTGGAACGGCCACAGGAACTCCGAGCCCGCCGCGAACCCGGCCGCCCGCACCCCGGCCTCGTCCGGGTACGCCTTCAGCGCGGGCGGCAGGAAGTTCAGCAGGTTGTCGCCCTTGACCCGCCAGAGCGTGCCCTCCCAGTCCACGCCGCCGTCGTAGAGCCAGCCGCGGTTCTCCAGCTGCCATCTGACCAGGTAGCCGCCGTTGGAGATGCCCGCCACGAACGTGCGCTGGGGCTTCCTGCCGTACCGCTGCCTGACGACGGCCTTGGCGGCCACCGTGAGCTGGGTGACCCGGTGGTTCCACTCGGCGATGGCGTCGCCTGGATCGCGGCCGTCCTCGTGGAAGTTCACGCCGACGTTGCCCTTGTCGGTGGCGGCGAACGCGTAGCCCTTGGCCAGCACCCAGTCGGAGATCGTGTAGTCGTTGGCGTACTGCTCCCTGTTGCCCGGGGTGCCGCCGACGACCAGGCCGCCGTTCCAGCGCTCGGGGAGCCTGATCACGAACTGGGAGTCGTGGTTCCAGCCGTGGGTGGCGTTGGTGGTGGAGGTGTCGGGGAAGTAGCCGTCGATCTGGATGCCGGGCACGCCCGTCGGGTTGACCGTGGCGGCCGAGTGCAGCCCGGCCCAGTCGGCCGGGTCGGTGTGGCCGGTCTTCGCGGTGCCCGCCGTGGTCAGGTCGTCCAGCGTGGCCACCACGGCCTGCTCCGCGCCCGGCACCGTGAGCTGCGGGGCCGGGGTGAGCAGGCTCGCGACCAAGGTGAGCGCGACGAGCATCACGCCTCCCCGAGGTGAGCGGTCAGCAGGCGCAGGAACTCTTCGGGGTGCTCCAGGTGCGGGCTGTGGCCGCAGTCGTCGATGACGGCCTCGCGGTACGGGCCGTAGCGCTCCAGCACGGCCCTGGTCTGGGCCACCATGGGCTGGGCCGGGGTGCCGGGGGAGCCGGGCACGACGCCGAGCGCGCCCAGGTGGGCCAGGTCGAAGAACGACGTGTCGGAGACGATCACGTCGTCGGCGCCCCTGATCCACAGGACGGGCGGCTTGGGGTCGATGTCGTGGAGGTCGTCCAGGCGGAAGTGGGTGGGGGCGATGGCGTTGAGGATGCCGAGCTTGCCGGGGGCCACGCCGGGCCACTGCTCCGAGGCGGCGGCGTCGCCCGGGTAGTTGGCCTCGCCGACGCGGGTGGTGAGCATCGAGCGTACGTAGAAGTCCTCGTCGGCGACCTCGGGGTGCTTGACGTACGAGGAGCGGAAGACACTGCGCGGCGACGTGGGGGATTCGTCCGACATGTCGCCCGCTTTGAGCCGGGCCACGAAGTCGGGGTTGGCGGCGCCGGCGCCCGCTCCCGTGCCGTCGGGGTGCGTCAGGCGGCCGTCCGGGCCCTCCGTGCCGCCGAAGCCGTACGGGGAGATCGGGTTGACCAGGGTGACGCTCCTGACGATGGCCGGCCGGTCGCGCAGGACCTGCAGCACGATGCCGCCGCCCAGGCTCCAGCCGACCAGGTGCACCCCGTCCAGGCCCAGCGCCTCGACCAGCTCGATCAGGTCGTCGGACCAGTCGCGCAGGCCCCTCGTGGCGTCCACGGGCGCGGGGTCGCTGTCACCGAACCCGCGCAGGTCGACCGCGAGCGGGCGGTAGCCGCCGGGCAGCGCCGCCATGCTGTCGCGCCAGAAGGCGGCCGAGGAGACGTTCCCGTGCACGAACAGCACCGGCTCGCCGGTGTCCCTGCCCTCGACGGTCAGGACGTTCTGGGTGAGTCTGGGCGTGGTGACCTTCATCGCGCGTGGATCCTTTCGGCCAGGTCGCTGCCCTGGGTCTCGCGGGCGGCGTAGACCGCGCCCAGCGTGAGCAGCGCCGCCAGACCAAGGTAGACCGAGATGGGCAGGCTGCTCGAGTACGACTTCAGCAGCGCGACCGCGATGATCGGGGCCAGCGCGCCGGCCACGATCGCCGACAGCTGCGCGCCGATGGAGACGCCGGTGTAGCGCATCCTCGTGCCGAAGAGCTCGGAGAAGAAGGCCGCCTGCGGGCCGTACATCATGCCGTGGAAGAGCAGGCCGACGGTGATGGCGAGGGTGATCACCAGGAAGTTGCCGGTGTCCACGAGCGGGAAGAACGCGAAGATCCACACTCCGATGCCGGCGGCGCCCGCCAGGTAGATCGGGCGGCGGCCGATCCGGTCCGACAGCGCGCCCCACATGGGGATCGTGACGAAGTGGATGGCCGAGGCGATCAGCACCGCGTTCAGCACGGTGGAGTTCTCGATCTTGACTGACTTGGCGTACGTGATGACGAAGACGGTGAGCAGGTAGAAGGAGATGTTCTCCGCGAGGCGCGCGCCGATCGCGGTGAGCACGTCCTTCCAGTGGTGCCGCAGCACGCCCACGATGGGCGGCGCCTTCTCCGGCGGCGCCTCCTGGAACACCGGCGACTCGGTGATCGTCAGGCGGATCCAGAGGCCGATCAGCACCAGCACGCCCGACAGCAGGAACGGCACCCGCCAGCCCCACGCCAGGAACGCCTCGTCCGACTGCCAGGCGGCCAGGGCCGCCAGCACGCCGGTGGCCAGCAGGTTGCCGCCGGGAGCGCCGGCCTGCGGCCAGGAGGCCCAGAAGCCGCGGCGGGCCGTGTCGCCGTGCTCGGAGACGATCAGCACCGCGCCGCCCCACTCGCCGCCGAGCGCGAAGCCCTGCACGAGCCGGAGCGAGGTCAGCAGCAGCGCCGCGGACGGGCCCAGGGTCTCGTACGTCGGCAGGCAGCCGATCAGGAACGTGGCCGCGCCCATCGTCAGCAGGCTGACGACCAGCAGCGTCTTGCGGCCGATCCGGTCGCCGAAGTGGCCGAAGACCAGGCCGCCGAGCGGACGGGCGACGAATCCGACGGCGTAGGTGAGGAACGCCAGCAGCGTGCCGGTGAGCGGGTCGGACTCGGGGAAGAAGAGCTTGTTGAAGACGAGGGCGGCTGCCGAGCCGTACAGGAAGAAGTCGTACCACTCGATGGTGGTGCCGATCAGGCTCGCGGCGACGATCTTCTTGATGGAAGTGGCCATGCCGGTCACGGTAAGGAGTGACCGGCGTCACTCATATGGGGTCGGGGCCCACAGTCTGTGGGGTGGATGTGTGGCCGAGCCGGTGCAGGCGGAGCGCGAGCTGGATCTCGAGCGCGCGTTCCGGCTCCAGCCAGCCGTCGCCGAGCAGCTTGCCGATCCGGTCGAGCCGCTGCGTGACGGTGTTGACGTGGATGTGCATGGCCTCGGCCGTACGGGAGGGCGAGCCGCCCGAGCCGAAGTAGGCGGCCAGCGTGTCGGCCAGCGCGGTGCCCCTGCGGGCGTCGTAGTCGATCACGGCGCCGAGCACCCGCCCGACGAAGCCGCGCACGTCACGGCCGTCGCCCACGAGCAGCCCGACGAACCCCAGCTCGGCCGCGCTCGCGCCGTCACCCGCCCGTCCGAGCGCGATCAGCGCCTCGGCGCACCTGCGTGCCTCCTGGTAGGCCACCGCCACGTCGCCCGCCACGGCGCCCGCCCCGGGCTCGCCGCCGCCCGGCGGCCGGGCCGGCGCACCGGGGAGGCACACTTTCGACGCGCCCGCCGTCGCGGGCACCTGCAGCGACGCGCTCAACTCGGCGGCGACGCGCTGCGCGATGCCGCCCGCGTTGGCCCCCGGCAGCAGCAGCACCACCTCGCCCGCCCGGCCGGCCGCGAGCCCGTGCCGCAGCGTGGCCTGCGACGAGGCCCAGAACGCGGCCCGTTCCCGCTGGCCCTCATGCCGCACCACGACCACGACGTGCGGCGCCGAGAGATCGACGCCCAGCCGCCGGGCCCGGTCGGCCAGGCCGGGGGAGCCGGGCCGCGAGATCAGGTCGTCGAGCAGCTCGCCCCTGACCCGGCCCTCGGCCTCCGCCACGCTCCGGCGGAACAGCAGCAGCAGCGCGCACACCAGCGCCGCCCGCTCCAGGATGCGTCCGTCGGCGTCGTCGCTGCGCAGGATCAGCGTGCACAGCGGCTCCCCGCCGACGTCCACCGACGCGATCAGCAGGTCGCCCCGCCGCACGGTCCGCCCCAGCGCCCTGGACGCCTGCGCCGACTCGAACACCCCGGCGTCCAGCTCGCCCACGTCACCCGTGAGCGGCCGCCCCAGATCGTCCAGCACGGCCAGTGAGCCGCCGAGCACGTCGGTCACCACGGCCGCCACGTCCTCGATCCCGCCGCCGCGCAGCACCAGCGAGGTCATCCGGTCGTGGGCCAGCGCGGCCCGCTCCACGGCCTCCCCGTGCGCCCTGGCGGTCCTGTGGGCCTGGGAGAGCTCCTCCAGCGCGTTCCTGGTCTCCTGCAGCAGCCTGGCGTTGTCGATCGCGACGGCGGCGTGCGCTGCCAGGCTGGCCAGCAGCGACACCTCCTCCTGGTGGAACGGCCGCGCGCTGCGGTTGGCCGCCATCAGCACGCCGATCACCCGTTGCCCCAGCCGCAGCGGCACGCCCAGGATCGCGACCAGGCCCTCCTCCGTGACGGCCTCGTCGATGTGGTGCTTGTGCCGGAACCTGGCGTCGGCGAAGTAGTCGGCCGTCGAGTACGGGGTGGCCGTCTGCGCGACCAGGCCGCCCAGCCCCGCCCCCATGGCCAGCCGCAACGCCCTGAACTTGGCCGAGATCGACCCGTCGGTGACCCGCATGTACGTGTCGCCCTGCTCGGGGTCGTGCAGCGTCATGTACGCGACGTCGGTGGCCAGCAGCTGCCTGGCCCGGTGCACGATGGCCTCCAGCACGGCGTCGAGGTCGCGCAGCGCGGCCAGGTCGCCGGCCGTGTCGTAGAGGGCCGACAGCTCGGCCTCGCGCCTGGCGCGCCGCTTGAGCAGGTCACGCACCTTGAGCGCCTCGACCTTGGCCTGCTCCAGCTCCTCGATCGTGGCCGGGTCCGCGCCCCGCGCCCTGGCCTCGATGATCGGCCCCTCGAACTCGACCGCCGACGCCTCCCGCGCGAGCAACTCCAGGAACTGCGTGCTCATGGCCTCACTCCGCTCGGCGGCTCGGCCGCTGGGATCCGTAGCACTAGTGCGCCGTCCAGCCGCCGTCCATGGGAAGGGAGACGCCGGTGATGAACGACCCGGCGGGGCCGCAGAGGTAGGCGACCAGCTCGGCCACCTCCTCGGGCTCGATCAGCCGCTTGATCGCGGCGGGCTGCAGCATGATGTTCTCGACGACCTCGTCCGGCTCGATGCCGTGCACTTTAGCCTGGTCGGCGATCTGCGCCTCGACCAGCCCCGTCCGTACGTAGGCGGGGCAGACGCAGGTGGAGGTGACCCCGTGCGGCGCCCCTTCGAGCGCGACGACCTTGGAGAAGCCCTCCAGCCCGTGCTTGGCCGTCGTGTACGCCGACTTGAACGGCGAGGCACGCAGCCCGTGCACGGACGAGATGTTCACGAACCGCCCCCAGCCCCTGGCGTACATGCCGGGCAGCACCTGCCGCGCGATCAGGAACGGCGCCTCGACCATCACCCGCAGGATCGCCGAGAACACCTCGGGCGGGAAGTCCTCGATCGGCGCGACGTGCTGGAAACCGGCGTTGTTCACCACGATGTCGACCGGCTCGTCAGGCAGCGCCGCCACGAACCCGGCATCGCTCAGATCGGCCACCACCGCCACCCCGCCGATCTCGGCGGCGATCTTCTCGGCGGGCTCGGCCCGCAGGTCGACGACCAGTACTTTCGCCCCGTCGGCGGCCAGGCGCCGGGCGCAGGCCGCCCCGATGCCGCCCCCCGCCCCCGTCACAAGCGCGGTCCGCCCCGTCAGCTCCTTCGCCATACCCCGAACCCTAGGCGGTGGCCGCGCCACGACGCATGGGTGCCGGCGACATAGATCCGCGCCGCCCTATGTGGATCACGGCGTCTGCTATCTTGAACGCATGACCGCGTATTCGTCCCAGTGGTGGCCCGCCTCCTAGGCGGACCTCCCAGCGCATACGCACCGGCCGCCTCGACGAGGCGGCCGATCGCATGTCGTACGCGCCCCCGTCGAGCACTGACGAAAGGGGCGCTCACCATGACCACCACCTGGCCAGCACTGCTCACCACGCTGCTCGACGGCAGGTCCCTCACCTCCCTCCAGGCCAAGTGGGCCATGGAGCAGATCATCGGCGAGACGGCCACGGACGCCCAGATCGCCGCGTTCGCGATCGCGCTCCGGGCCAAGGGCGAGAGCGTGGCCGAGGTGTCCGGGCTGGCCGACGGCATGCTCCTGAAATCGGCCGCGATCAGGGTCTCCGGCGACCCCGTGGACCTGGTCGGCACCGGCGGCGACCGCGCCCACACCGTGAACATCTCCACCATGGCCGCCATCGTCGCCGCCGCCGCGGGCGTCAAGGTCGTCAAGCACGGCGGCCGGGCCGCCTCCTCGCTGGCGGGCGCGGCGGACGTGCTGGAGGAGCTGGGCGTGGTCATCGACCTGCCGCCGGCCGCGGTGGTCAGGGTCGCGGACGAGGTCGGCATCACGTTCTGCTTCGCGCCCGCGTTCAACTCCGGGCTGAGACGCACCGCCGGGCCGCGCCGCGAGCTGGGCGTGCCCACGGTCTTCAACTTCCTGGGCCCGCTCACCAACCCGGCCCTGCCGGCCGCTCAGGCGGTCGGCGTCTTCCACCAGGGGATGGCGCCGGTCATCGCGGGCGTGCTGGCCCAGCGCGGCTGCTCCTCGCTGGTCTTCAGGGGCGACGACGGGCTCGACGAGCTCACCACCACGGGCCCCTCCACGATCTGGGTCGTACGCCGGGGCACGGTCACGCCCACCGCCTTCGACCCGGCCGACCTGTCGATCCCGCGGTCGCGCCAGGACGACCTGCGCGGCGGCGACGCCCGGCACAACGCGGCCGTGGCGCGGGCCGTGCTCGCGGGCGAGCGGGGCCCGGTGCGGGACGTCGTCCTGCTCAACGCGGCCGCCGCCGTGGTGGCCGCCGAGGGAACGCCGCCCGCACCCGACCTCACGCCCGCCCTGGGCATGGCCTACAAGCGGGCCGCGGAGGCGGTCGACTCCGGCGCCGCGCTGTCCCTGCTCACCCTGTGGGCGCACGCCACGCAGGCCCAGGCGTCAGCGGGTCACTGAGGCCGGGTCATCGACAACACATCGAGCGCGGCGTCGAGCTGCTCCTCAGTGAGGGTGCCGTCGGCCACGTGGCCGCGCTCGATGACCACCTCGCGGATGGTCTTGCGCTCGGCCAGGGCCTGCTTGGCGATCTTCGCGGCCTCCTCGTAGCCGACGTACCTGTTCAGCGGGGTGACGATCGACGGGGACGACTCGGCGTATTCGCGCAGGCGCTCGACGTTCGCCGTGATGCCGGCGACGCAGCGGTCGGCGAGCAGCCGCGACACGTTCGCCAGCAGCCTGATCGACTCCAGGATGTTGCGCGCGATGATCGGCAGCTGCACGTTCAGCTCGAAGTTGCCGGACGCGCCGGCGAACGTGATCGCCGTGTCGTTGCCGATGACCTGGGCCGCGACCATGGCCGTGGCCTCGGGGAGCACCGGGTTGACCTTGCCGGGCATGATGGACGAGCCGGGCTGCAGGTCGGGCAGGTTGATCTCGGCCAGCCCGGCGCGCGGGCCCGAGCCCATCCAGCGGAGGTCGTTGGCGATCTTGGTCAGCGAGACGGCCACCACCTTGAGCTGGCCCGACAGCTCGACGATCGAGTCCTGCGCGCCCTGGGCCTCGAAATGGTCACCGGCCTCGACGAACGGGATGCCGGTGGCCTCGGCCAGCTTGGCGATGGTCGCCTGAGCGAAGCCCGGCGGGGTGTTGATGCCGGTGCCCACGGCCGTCCCGCCCAGGGGCAGCTCGAGCACGCGCTCAAGGGCCGTCGCGACCCGCAGGACGCCGTTCTCGACCTGGGTGGCGTACCCGCCGAACTCCTGGCCGAGCCTCACCGGGGTCGCGTCCATCAGATGGGTGCGCCCCGACTTCACCACCCCGTCGAACTCGATCGCCTTCTCCCGCAGCACCGCCGCCAGATGCCTGAGCGAGGGCAGCAGGTGGAAGGTCACCTCCGTCGCCGCCGCCACATGGATCGAGGTGGGGAAGACGTCGTTGGACGACTGGGAGGCGTTCACGTGGTCGTTCGGGTGCACGGGACGGCCGAGGCGCTCCTCGGCCAGCGTCGCGATCACCTCGTTGGCGTTCATGTTGGACGAGGTGCCGGAGCCGGTCTGGAAGACGTCGATCGGGAAGTGGGCGTCGTGCTCGTTCTCGGCGACGTCGGCCGCCGCCTGGGCGACGGCCTCGGCCAGGTCCTTGTCGATCACGCCCAGCTCGCCGTTCACCTCGGCGGCCACCGCCTTGATCAGGCCGAGCGCGGCTATGTGGGACGGCTCGAGAGGGCGTCCGGAAACCGGGAAATTCTCCACTGCCCGCTGGGTCTGCGCGCGCCACCTGGCGCCTGCGGGCACGCGCACCTCGCCCATCGAGTCATGCTCGATTCTGAACTCGCTCATGACTTCCAGTCTGACCCACGACCGCCTCACGGCCGCGGCGCGGGTCAGCTGGAGAAGAGCGCGACGATGAGTACGGCGATCACCACGGCGGCCGCGGCGGCCACCGCCATGAGCACCAGCATGCCGTTGCGGTTGCCCGAGGGCTGCTCCGGCTGCCCGGCGATGGCGAACAGGTCGGTCCCCAGGCCCTTGCCCTGCCGCGGGACCTGCTGGCCCCCAGGCGGGGGCGGCGGCTGCTGGGGGCCCGGTTGCCGGGGGGCGGGCTGCCGGCCCGCGGGTGGCGTGGTGGGCGGATAGACCTGCTGGCCGGGCGCGGGCGGGAGCTGGATGCGCGTGGTGACGACCGCACCCTCGTCGCCGGGCCCCTGCGGCGGCCTGCTCTGCTCCGGAGCCGGCGGGAACGGGCCCTTGGGACGCTGGACGCTGACCGTCCGCTCGGGGTCGAACCCCGCTTCAGGAGAGGCTGCGGCTCCTTGAGGGCCGGACTGCGGCTGGCGCTGAGGCGCGGCGTTGCGCGGCACGGTGGGCGTGCCGGGGCTCGTCATCGGCCCGTGCGGCCCCGACGCCGGCCCACGGCCCGGGCCGCCCGGGCCACCGGGCACCTGGCCGCCTGGCGCGCCGACAGGCCCTCTGGGGGCCTGCGCGCCCGGGCCCTGACCTGGGCCCTGGCCTGGGCCCTGACCCCGGCCGGCGGGACCCGGGCCCCAGGGAGCCTGGCCGCCGGGAGCGCCCGCGCCTCCGGGTCCGTACGGCGCGGGGCCGGCGGGCCCGGCCTGGGGGACCGGGGGCTTCTGCACAGGGTTCGTCTGGGCCTGGCCCGGATTCTGCTGGCCCGGATTCTGCTGGGCCGGATTCTTTTGGGCTGGATTCTTTTGGGCTGGATTCTTTTGGGCTGGGTTCTTGCCGGCGAACGGGTCGGGCAAAGCGGCCTCCTGCGCCATGAGAGCCTCAGCCGTGATCGCCGGCATGTCGCTCGTGGGGGTGTCGGCGACCATGCGCAGCAGGGTCTCCGCCTTGGCAGCGTTGAGGCGCTGCCGGTAGTCCTTGTTCAGCAGCCCGTTCAGCACGGGCCGCAGCTGACCTGCCTGCGTGGGCGGGTCGGCGCTCTCGGTGAGCAGCGCCGCCAGCGTCTCCGCGATCGTGGCCCGCTCGTACGCCGGGCGCCCCTCGACGGCGAAGTAGAGCGTCGCCCCGAGCGACCAGATGTCCGACTCGGGGCCGGTGTACTCGCCCCTGGCACGTTCCGGGGCCGTGTAGCCGGGCGAACCGATCACCATGCCCGTTTTCGTCAGCCGCGAGTCGCCCTCGGCCTTGGCGATGCCGAAGTCGGTGAGCACCACGCGCCCGCTCTCCGTGATGAGCACGTTGCCCGGCTTGACGTCGCGGTGGGTGATCCCCTGGGCGTGCGCGGCGCGCAGCGCCCCGAGCAGGTCCACGCCGATCTCCGCCACGAGCCGTGGTGGCAGCGGCCCCTCCTCGTCGATCACCTGCTCCAGCGATCGGGCCTCGATGAGCTCCATGATGATCCACGGGCTGTCGTCCTGGATCAGGACGTCGTGGATGGACGCCACCGAGGGATGGTTGATCCGCGCGGCGATGCGGCCCTCGCGGACCATGCGTTCGCGCAGCTCGGCCCGCTGGTCGTCGGTGAGTCCCGGGTCCTGGCGGATTTCCTTGACCGCCACCTCGCGCCCGAGCGCGCGGTCGCGGGCGCGCCACACGGTGCCCATCGTGCCCCGGCCGAGCGGGGCTATGAGCTCGTAGCGCTCCGCGAGCAGGCGTGTCTGCTGTTCCGGCATGAGAAGAAGATATCGATTCTCGCTTGGGAAGTGCTTTACCCTCGCTTGCGAAGTTCTCTTGGCCAGAACCGTCGAGGAAGGCACAACTTTATCACCGTCGCTTTGAAACGGGCATAAGCGGACGGCGTCGGCCGCGCTTCGACGCGCTTCCTGTGCACGCCCTCACCGGGCTTGCGCTCCTGCCTGGGCACCGGGACAGACAGCGCTGTCGTGGAGACGTCGGCCCTGTGAAGCCCACGATGCGTGGGCCTGCGTGTGAAAGACGGCGGGTTGATGGCCGGCCCGGAACGTACGGGCTTGCGCGGGGCCAGCGGCTCCTCGGCCGAGCCTCCGGCGGCCACCCTGGCCAGCATGAGCGAGGCCCGCACGGAGTCGAGCCTGGTCGCGGGGTCGATCCTGAGCAGCGCGTCAAGCACGGGGGCCAGCGGCCCGGCCTTGGTCATCGGGATCGGCTCGCCACTGGTCAGCGCCGCGAGCGCGGCGGCGGCCGTACGGCGCCCGTGCAGGCCTCTGCCCTCGACGGCGGTGTAGAGGGTCGCGCCGAGCGACCACAGATCGCCCGCCGGGCTGGCCTTCGAGCCCAGCACCCGCTCTGGAGCGATGTATCCCGCGGACCCCAGGACGATGCCCGCCTGGGTGATGGAAACGTCACCTTCCAGTGCGGCCAGACCGAAGTCGGTGAGCACCGCGCGGTCCTCGGTCACCAGCACGTTGCTCGGCTTGACGTCGCGGTGGAGGATCCCCTTGGCGTGCACGGCGCGCAGCGCCCCGAGGATCTGCCGGCCGATCTCGGCGGCCCTGCGCGGGTGGAGCGGTCCCTGCTCCTGGATGAGCTGCTCCAGGGACTTGGCCCGCAGCAGCTCCATCACGATCCACGGCCGGTCGTCCTCGGTGACCACGTCGAAGACGGTGATGACCGAGGGGTGCGCGACCATCGCGGTCGCCCGGCCCTCGCGCTCGGTGCGCGCGCACAGCTCGGCACGCAACTCCTCGTCGAGCACGTTGGGCAGGCGCACTTCCTTGACCGCCACGTCGCGGTCGAGCAACTCGTCATGTGCCCGCCAAACGGTGCCCATGCCGCCGCGTCCGACCGGCTCCATAAGCCGGTAGCGCGCGGCGAGTAGGTAACCGGAGGGCGCACGCATGCCTGGCAGCTTACCTATTTGTGTAAACCGACCAGTAGAGGCGCGGCCGATAAATTGTTGCGAACTTAAGTCAACCCGCCTGACTCGTGACGTCAGCAAACCTCCTGGCCAGATCGGCCCAGTTGATGAGGCCCTGCGGATTCTCGGCGCAGTCCGGGCGCGCGTTCCGATACAGAGGGTAGCCGGGGAGGCTCCCGGACAGGCGCCGGCGAGGCGTGGCCGCGGGGTCCTGCCGTCTCTTGGCAATGTCGAGGGAGTCAGATTGGTCCAGCCGTCGCGGACGGCCTTACCCACGGCCCGCACGGGCCTGCCGTACCGGCTTTCCTGAACGCGTTTGCGCAGCTCGGCGGCGATGTGTGTCGTGCGGCACACTCGCGGGCCCGTTAAATGTGCATGATGCAAGGCAGGGGACTTTCAGGTGTACGGCAGGCTGACGGACAGGAACTGAGGGGCCCCGTCAGCGAGTTGTAAGGGTCCCGTAAGGGGGCGGGGGCATGGTACAGCCATGAGAGAGGGAGTTCTCCCACAGGCCCGCAAAGTGTCGGTGCCCGGCGTCAGAATGAGGGCGAACACCAAGGTTCCACCACTAACGACAGGTCGTTGAAGGACGTGATGAAGATGCGCCAGACCCAGGTTCGCACCCGGCCGAAGAAACCGAGCGGGATCGCTCTGGACCTTCGCACGCCGTCGGGGCGCAAGCTGCCCTTTTGAAAGCCATGAATCAGGAGCGCAATCTGAGAGGTGCGCGATGTGCTGTCACTACCCCGCTTGCCCGAGTGCCGACTCACCCGACCGTGAGGCCTCGCACGTGATCGCGGCCCACCCCGACCAGGGCTGGAGCCTGCTCTGCAACGGCGTCGTGCTGTTCGACGACACCGGTCTGCTGCTGCCCGACGGCACCGTCGTGGCGCCGCACCGGGCCCCGGTGGCCGCCTGAGCCGCACCTCGCCCGCGCCAGGGGCGTATCCGGCTCACTCGCCGCCACCCTCAGCTCACCGCCTCCGCGGCGATCCGGCCTTCCGGGGTGACACCGCCCCCCGGGGCCGGCGACTCTCGCGCCTGGCTCGCCCGTCCGCCGCCATGGCCCCGCCCCACCGGCGGTCGGCCGCGCCGGTGGGTGGAGCCTCAAGGGATCAGGCGGTCAGCGGCGGCCGATCGTCAGCACGGGGCCGGTGCGGTCGGTGAAGAAGTCGTCGCCCTTGTCGTCCACCACGATGAACGCCGGGAAGTCCACGACCTCGATCTTCCACACCGCCTCCATCCCCAGCTCGGGATACTCCAGCACCTCGACCTTCTTGATGCAGTCCTGCGCCAGCCGGGCCGCGGGCCCGCCGATGGAGCCGAGGTAGAACCCGCCGTGCTGCTGGCAGGCCTCCGTGACCTGCTTCGACCGGTTGCCCTTGGCCAGCATGACCATGGAGCCGCCGGCCGCCTGGAAGCGCCCCACGTACGAGTCCATCCGCCCGGCGGTCGTCGGCCCGAACGAGCCCGACGCGTACCCCGAAGGGGTCTTGGCCGGCCCGGCGTAGTAGACGGCGTGGTCCTTCAGGTACTGAGGCATCTCGCCGCCGTTGTCGAGCAGCTCGGCGATCTTGGCGTGGGCGATGTCGCGGGCGACCACGAGGGGGCCGGTCAGGGAGAGGCGGGTCTTGACGGGGTATTTCGTGAGCTCGGCGAGGATCTCGGGCATGGGGCGGTTGAGGTTGATCTGGACGACGTCGTCCGAGAGATGCTCGTCCGTCGTCTCCGGGAGGAACCGCGCCGGGTCCGTCTCCAGCTTCTCGAGGAAGACGCCCTCAGGGGTGATCTTGGCCAGCGCCTGGCGGTCGGCCGAGCAGGAGACCGCGATGGCCACCGGGCAGGAGGCCCCGTGCCGGGGCAGGCGGATGACGCGTACGTCGTGGCAGAAGTACTTGCCGCCGAACTGCGCCCCGATCCCCAGCTTCTGCGTCAGCTCGAAGACCTTGGCCTCCATCTCCAGGTCGCGGAACCCGTGCCCGGACGCCGACCCCTCCGTGGGGATCGAGTCGAGGTAGCGGGCGCTGGCGTACTTGGCGGTCTTCAGCGCGTACTCGGCGGAGGTGCCGCCCACCACGACGGCCAGGTGGTACGGCGGGCAGGCCGCGGTGCCGAGCGAGCGGATCTTCTCCTCCAGGAAGGCCATCATGCGCTTCTCGTTGAGCACGGCCTTGGTCTCCTGGTACAGGAACGACTTGTTGGCCGAGCCGCCGCCCTTGGCCATGAACAGCAGCTTGTACTCGTCCGGGTGGCCGTGCGGGTCCTCGGCGTACAGCTCGATCTGGGCGGGGAGGTTGTTGCCGGTGTTCTTCTCGTCCCACATGTTCAGGGGCGCCATCTGCGAGTAACGCAGGTTGAGCTTGGTGTAGGCGTCGTACACGCCCCGGGAGATGTGCTCGGAGTCGAGCCCGTCGGTCAGCACGTGACGCCCGCGCTTGCCCATGACGATCGCGGTGCCGGTGTCCTGGCACATGGGCAGGACGCCACCGGCGGAGATGGAGGCGTTCTTGAGCAGGTCGAGCGCCACGAAGCGGTCGTTGCCGCTCGACTCGGGGTCGTCGACGATCTTCCGGAGCTGGGCGAGGTGCGAGGCCCGCAGGAAGTGGGAGATGTCGTGGATGGCCGTCTCGGTCAGCAGCCGCAGCGCCTCCGGCTCGACCTCGAGGAACGTACGCCCGGCCGCCTCGACCTTCCGCACCCCCTCCGACGTGATCAGCCGATACTCGGTCTCATCGGCTCCCAGCGGCAGCAGGTCGGTGTAGTCGAACTCGCCCATGTCCATCCTTTCGGTCCCCCAAGAGATTACGCGCCTCCGGGAGATCCCACTTCGCTGACCGCCTGCGACCGTCCGGCGGTCAGGCCGACCAGGATGCCGGCGATCACCAGGCCCGCCCCCAGCAGGTCGTACGCGGTCGGCATCGCCACGCCGAGCACCGCCCCCGTCACGATCGCGCCGACCGGGATGAGCCCCGCGAAGAGCCCGGCCCGGCCGGGGCCCAGCTTGGGCAGCGAGCTGTACCAGAGGAAGAACGCCACCACGGTGACCACGGTCGCCAGGTACGCGAACCCGAGCGCCTCCGCCCACGTAGGCGGCCGGAACATCCCGGCGCCCTCGTGCGCCAGCCCGATCACGGCCAGCAGCGGCACGGCCAGCGCCGTCGAGTAGGCCGACACCCTGATCGCCCCCAGCCGCGGCAGCAGCGGAATGGCCAGCATGGAGAAGCACACCTCGCCCACGAGCGCCCCCAGCGCCCACAGCAGGCCGGTCAGGTTGCCGCTGCCGAGCCCCGTGGCCAGCGTCGCCCCGGCCACCACCACGCAGGCCCCGGCCAGCAGCCGCGGCGCGGGCCGCCCGCCGGCCAGCGCGAGGGCCAGCGGCACGGTGCCGAGCACGGTCCCGACCAGGGCTGGCCCGGCGGCGCTGGTCGACTCGATCACGCAGACGTTGAAGATGACCAGGCCGAACAGGGTGAGCCCGGCGAGGCAGAGCAGCTCGCGCGGCGTGAGGCGGACGAACCGCAGGCCGAGCGCTCGCGTTATGACAAGCAGGATGACCGACGCCACGAGATACCGAACGGCCTGTCCGCCGTATATGGGATAGCCGTTCACCAGTCCCGACACCCCGGCCAGCGTCCCGACGAGGAACATGGCCGAGGCCGCACCCACGATGCCGTTTCTCATGCGAAGGATGCTAGGGAGACAATGGTTCGCGTAAACAGTCCAATGTCCCGCCGGAAGACAGGACCAATATGGCTGACCTCCATATCCAGATAAATCGCGATAAGGGGGGAATCGCCGGGCAGATCGCCTCCGAGCTGCGCGACTCCATCAGGGGCGGCCGGCTGACGCCGGGCACCCGCCTGCCCGCGACCCGCGACCTCGCCACCGACCTCCAGGTCTCCAGGGGCGTGGTGGTGGAGGCGTACGAGCAGCTCGTCGCCGAGGGCTTCCTGGTCTCCCGGGTGGGCGTCGGCACCCAGGTCACCCCCAAGGCCGCACCCCGGGCCGCCCCGCGGCAGAAGACGCCTCCCCGGCCCAAGCCGGTGCGCCGCGCGTCGAGCGCCCCCGTGTGCGCGCCGTACTACGGTCATCGCCCCACCTCTCCCGACCTCAGCCACTTCCCCCGCGAGCGCTGGCTCGCCGCCGTCAGGCACGTCCTGACCACCGTACCCTCGGAAGCCTTCGATTACGGGGACCCTGGCGGGGTGCCTGAGCTGCGAGAAGAGCTGGCCGGCTATCTCCGGCGGGTCAGGGCTGCGGACGTGCGCCCCCAGAATCTCGTCATCGTCGGCGGCGTGGCGCAGGGCCTGAGCCTGGTGCTGCACGTGCTGAGCCGGCAGCGGCCGATCCGCCTCGCCGTCGAGGACCCGACGAGCCACCGCCAGGCCCCGCTGCTGCGGCGCGCGGGCGCGCACCTGGTGCCGGTGCCCGTGGACGAGGAAGGCCTGGATGTGCGGAAACTGAGCGGCGACGCCGTCCTCGTCACCCCGGCGCACCAATATCCGACCGGCGTGGTGCTCTCGCCGCCGCGCCGGGCCGCCCTCATGGAGTGGGCGTACGCGGGCAACCGGGTGATCCTGGAGGACGACTACGACGCCGAGTTCCGCTTCGACCGCGACCCCGTCGGCTGCCTCCAGGGCCTGGCCCCCGACCGGGTGGTCCTCTCGGGCAGCGTCAGCAAGGCCCTGGCGCCGGGGCTGCGGCTCGGCTGGGTGGCCGCGCCTCCCGACCTGGCGGAGGCCGTCCGCCGGGCGCGGGGCGAGCTGGACCTGGGCTCGCCGGTCGTCGAGCAGTACGCGCTGGCGCACTTCCTGCGTACCGGCGGCTACGACAAGCACCTGCGCAGGATGCGCCGCGAATACCGCCGCCGCAGGGACGCCCTGGTCAGGGCGCTGGCCGAGGAGCTGCCGGAGGTGCGGGTCAAGGGCATCGACGCGGGCCTGCACGTCTACCTGGAGCTGCCGGCCGGCTGGGACGAGCTGAGGGCCGCGCGCGTCGCGCAGGAGCTCGGCCTGTCCGCCGAGCCCGTGGGGCCGATGCGCGAGTCGGCGGGGCCCGCGGCCGTGGTGGTGGGGTTCGCGCGGCTGCCGGCGCACAAGGCGCTGGACGCCGTTCGGGGCTTGAAGGTCAGAATGTCAGGACAAAATGTTGACTGAGGCAGAAGGGCTCGCTTAGAAAGAAAGCCTGGTCCTGATTGGAGGCGTCATGCGTGTGGGACTGCTGGGTCTGGGCAGGATCGGAGCCTTTCACGCCGCGACCCTGGCCGCGCATCCGCTGGTGGACGAGCTGATCGTGGCCGATCCCGTGCGCACGTCGCCGTACGGCAGGCCGGGGGACCCGTTCGAGTCGGACGCCGTGGTCATCGCGACCCCGACCGGCACCCACGCCGAGCTCATCATCAAGGCGTGCGAGAAGGGCATCCCGGTCTTCTGCGAGAAGCCGGTCGCGGGCACCGTGGACGAGACCGTCAAGGTGCTGGAGGCGAGCGCGGGCAACCGGGTGCAGATCGGGTTCCAGCGCAGGTTCGACCCCGGTTACGCGGCGGCGGCGGTCGCGCTGCGCGCCGGTGAGCTGGGGGAGCTGCACCGCGTTCACCTCATCACCGCCGATCCCGCGCCGCCGCCCGCCGCGTACATCGCGACCTCCGGCGGCATCTTCCGCGACTGCCACATCCACGACTTCGACATCCTGCGCTGGGTGACCGGCCGCGAGGTGACCTCCGTGTACGCGACCGGGGCCAACCGCGGCGCCGCGTTCTTCGCGGAGGCGGGCGACGTGGACAACAGCGCCGCGCTGCTCACCCTGGATGACGGCACGCTGGCCACCCTGCAGGGCTCCCGCTACAACGGCGGCGGGTACGACGTGCGCATGGAGCTGGCCGGCACCAGGCGCACCCAGGCCGTCGGCCTGAGCCCGCGCGCCCCGCTGCACTCGGCCGAGGGCACGCCGAGCCCGCAAGATCCCTGGCCCGATTTCGTCACCCGTTTCGAGACGGCCTACCGCAACGAGATCGACGGCTTCCTGACCAGCGAGCAGAGCCTCTGCACGATCGAGGACGCCCTGGAGGCGCTGTACGTGGCCGAGGCCGCCGATCTGTCGCTCCGCGAGCGCCGTACCGTCGAGCTCGCCGAAGTGCGGCGCTGAAGCCCTCAGGCGGCGGAGGGGTTGGGGGTCTGGCGCCTGGGCTCGAAGCCCGGGGCGAGGGCGATGATGACGGCGGCCAGCACGAGCGGCGCGGCGAACGCCCACCGCAGGCCCGCCGCGTCCGCGATCCCGCCCACCAGGGCCGTGCCCACGACGAAGCCGATGTAGTTGAAGAGGTTCACCCGGGCGATGGCCACCCCGGTCCCGGCCGGGTCGAGCTTGCCCGCCGCCGAGAACGACTGCGGCGCCACCACCGACAGCCCCACCCCGGTCAGGCCGAACGCGACGATGGCCAGCGGCTGGGTCGGGGCCGCGACGACGCCGAGGAAGCCCAGGGTGGCGATCAGGCCGCCGATCCTGACGATGGCCGCGGGCCCGTACCGCCGGACCGCGAGGTCGCCGCCGAGCCGGACGGCCAGCGTGGTCGCCTGGTACGCGGCGTAGGCCAGCGGGACCACCTGCGGACCCGCCGAGAGCACGTTCTTCATGAACAGGGTGTTGAAGCTCGACACGGCGGAGTCGCCGATGTACAGGAACCCCATGGCCAGGCAGAGCGGGATGATCGGCCGCCAGGGGAATCCGCCCGCGGCGGCGTCGGCGGGGGCGTCCTCGACCTTCTCCTCCTCCGGCGAGCACAGACCGCGTCCGAACACGAGCGAGCCCGCCAGCGCGAACACCATCGGGACCGACATGATCACCGGGAGCGGCAGGGCGGCGGCCACCGACGCCCATCCCGCCGCGAGCATGCTGAACACGCTCCACAGGCAGTGGAAGCCGTTCAGGACCTGCACGCCGTACCTGCGCTCGACCGCCACGCCCTGCATGTTCATGCCCGCGTCCACCGCGCCCAACGCCACGCCGAACACCAGGAGCACCGGCACCAGCAGCGGCACGCTGGGCGCGAGCCCGACGAGCACCACGGCGAGCGCGACCACGGGCTGGGCGACGCGCAGGAGCAGCCTGCTGCCGAACCGGGCGGCGAACGTGCCCGCCGCCACGCTGCCGACCCCCGCGAACACGGGCACGATCAGCAGCAGGAGTGTCAGTGCGCCCTCGTCGAGGCCGTGCTTGGCCTGCAGGTTCGCGACCTGGACGAGCAGCGAGGCGAAGGACAGGCCCTGTACGGCATAGACGACGTACGTGGCGATGCGGGCCTGACGATCACGCGAGGACGGCACGACGGCCTCCTGATGGGGGGAATCAAACGTGAGGCTGGGTCAGGTTAGCGGCCCGCCACTCCGTTCCGCCAGCCCACAGACCCTGGCATTGACCTGCTTTTCGAGCAGGCGTCCGGTTTGCTCCGTCGTGTCCAGCCGCTTGGCGGCGGCCCAGACGCCGAGCGCGAGCAGGGCGCCCACCTCCGTGACGGCCATCCCGCGCTCCACCAGGCCGAGCGGCATGACGCGCCACCACGCCAGCCCGTTGCGCGCCCCGATGAACATGGCCGCCGCGATGCCCGCCACCCACAGCACCGAGCAGATCCCGAGCCCGAAGGCCACCAGCGTGGCCCGCGACCGCTCGCGGTGCCGCCAGGGCCTGGCGATGATCACCGCGGCCAGCGGCAGGCTGAGGAAGGCGACGAAGCTGCCCACCCGGTGGATGCTCCCGCTCAGGCTCGGGCCGACCGACCAGTCGTGCTTCTCGAACCACGCCGTCATGAACAGCCCCACGCTCCACCCCATGAGCGCGACGGTGCCGAAGACCCCCGCCAGCCGCTGGCGTGCCAGCGACACCCCGATGGCCGCCGATCCGACCGCCAGCAGCCCCACCGCCAGCCCGAAGATCCAGCCGTCGGGGCCGAGGCCGTGCTCGCTGATGGTCCGCCTGATCGGGTTCATCTCGTCGAGGCTGGTCAGCTCCAGGCCCAGGATGACCACTATGCCCGCGCCCGCCACACCGAGACCCCATCGCGCCGGTTGATGCACGCACACACCTCCCTTTTGCCGGGATCAACGGCGTGGAAGGGCTTGGGATTCCTCAGGCCTTGAGCCGCGCCCCTCCGTCGACGGTCAGGACGATGCCGGTCGTGTACGCGTTGCGCACCACGTACTCGATCGTGGCCGCCACGTCCTCGGGCCGGCCCACGCGCCGGACCGGCAGGCTCTCGGCGGCGCCCTCCATGAACGCGGCCCGCGCCCCGTCGCCGATCTCCGACCACCAGTCGGTGTCGATCACGCCGGGGGAGACCGCGTTCACCCTGATGGGGGCCAGCTCGACGGCCAGGCCGGGCACCGCGGCCTCGATCGCCCCGTTCACCGCCGCCAGCGTGGCGATGCCGGGCAGGGCCGCGCCGGCTGAGGCCGCGGTCACGAAGGTGATCGAGCCCTCCGGGTTCAGCACGCCCAGCGCGGCCTGCGCGGTCAGCAGATGGGGAACCAGCTTGTTCCGCACCGCCTCGGTCAGCCCGTCGCCGGTCAGCGAGCTCAGCGGGCCCGCGCCGCCGCGGCCCGTCACGGTGACGATCAGGTGGTCGACGTTGCCCAGCCCCTCGAACAGCGCCCGCATCGCCCCGGTGTCGCGCGCGTCCACGACCTGCCCACTCACAGGGCCCCGCGCCTGGTCGCCGAGCTGCTTCAACGCCGAACGCAGACGCTCCTCCGAGCGGCCCGTGACGACCACCTCGGCGCCGCCCGCGGCCAGCCGGGCCGCCGCCGCCAGACCGATGCCGGACGTGCCGCCGACGATCACTACTCGCATCTTCGTCGTCCTCTCATTACGAGACATCTTGCCTCGAATATAAAACGAGGCACCGTGTCTTGTAAAGTGGGCGCCATGGTTGGCAGACCACGCAGCGAAGCGGCCAGGAAGGCGATCCTCCGGGCGGCCCTCGACCTGTGCGCCCGCGACGGATACCAGAACGTGACCATGAAGGGCATCGCCCAGATCGCGGGCAGCGGCAGGCAGACCGTCTACCGCTGGTGGCAGACCAGGGCGCAGGTCCTGCTGGAGGCCCTGACCGACGTCCTGGCCGAGGAGGTGCAGGGGCTGCCGGACACCGGGGACGCGCGGGCCGACCTGGTGACGTTCCTGGAGCAGACGTTCGCGCTGGCGCGGGGGGTCGCGGGGCAGGTCGTCGTGGGGCTGATGGCCGACGCCCAGTCCGACGCGGAGCTGGCCGCCGAGCTGCGGGCGAAGCTCATCGATCCCCGCCGCGCCGCCCTGCGCGCGGTCCTGGCGCGCGGCGCCGTGCCGGATGACGTGGACCTGGAACTGGCCGTCGATCTCGTCTTCGGCGCGATGTGGTACCGGCTGCTCAACCGCCACGCCGAAGTGAATCAGGAACTGGCCGAGGAAATCGCCGGACTTCTGGCGCGCATCAACTGATTCTTGCGACTTACGGAGTGCATCTGCTGATTTGGCACGAGCGATCATCGCGAGCGCCGGTTATCGTCGGATGTGTGAACGAACGCGCGCAATCGTGGCTGCCGAAACTGCAGGAAGTCGGAGAGCGGCTGGCCGAGGAGTGGGTGTCGGCCCGGCGGCCGCACGCGGCGAGCGACGCGCCGCAGCCCCACGAGCTCCGCGCGTCCGACGCCGATCGCGAACGCATCGCCCAGGTGCTGCAGGACGCGCATGCCGATGGCCGGATCACCCTCGACGAGCTCGAGGAACGGCTCGGCGTGCTCTACTCCGCGCGCACGCTGGGCGAGCTGGCCGCGCTCACCGAGGACCTGCTGCCCGCCGACCAGCAGCCGCTCAATCTGGACGGCCGCCCCGTGTCGGCCATCTTCAAGCAGGAGCAGCGCGGCGGGCGCTGGGTCGTGCCCGCCGAGCTGGACGTGACGGCCATGTTCGGCACCACCAAGCTGGACTTCCGCGACGCGATCCTGCAGAACCGCCAGATCATCATCAACGCCACCCTCGTCTTCGGCGGGCTGGAGATCCACGTGCCGGAGGGGCTCGAGGTGATCAGGGTCGCCAAGGGCAAGTCCGTACGGCTGACCAAGCAGCCGACCGAGCCCGGCGCGCCCGTCGTCGAGGTGCGCACCACGAACTTCGCGGGAGACGTGAAGGTCAAGGAGCCACCCCGCCGCAAGCGCCGCCGCTGAGCCCTCAGCCGGCCGTGTAGAAGTTGATCGCGCTGTACGCGCGCAGCTTCCAGAGCTGGTGCTCGCTCTCGATCTTGCGGATGGTGCCCGACCGGCCGCGCATCACCAGCGACTCCGTCACCGCCGCGCCGGCGCGGAACCGTACGCCCTGCATGAGCTCACCGTGCGTGATGCCGGTCGCCGCGAAGAACACGTCGTCGGACCTGACCAGGTCGTTCGTCGTGAGCACCTGGTCGAGGTCGTGCCCGGCGTTCACGGCCTTGGAGCGCTCGGCGTCGTCGCGCGGCCAGAGCTTGCCCTGGATCACGCCGCCCAGGCACTTGAGCGCGCACGCGGCCACGATGCCCTCGGGCGTGCCGCCGATGCCCAGCAGCAGGTCGATGCCGGTGCCCCCGCGGGCCGCCATGATCGCGCCGGCCACGTCGCCGTCCGTGATGAACTTGATCCGCGCGCCCGCCTCGCGGATCTCCTTGACCAGCCCCTCGTGCCTGGGCCGGTCCAGCACGACCACGGTCACGTCGGAGGGCGAGCAGTGCTTGGCCCTGGCGACCGCGTTGATGTTCGCGGAGACGGGGGCCTCGATGTCGACCACGTCGGCCGCCTCGGGGCCCGTGACCAGCTTCTCCATGTAGAACACGGCCGACGGGTCGTACATGGAGCCGCGCTCGCTCACCGCGATCACCGACACCGCGTCCGGCATGCCCAAAGCCGTCAGCCGGGTGCCGTCGATGGGGTCCACGGCCACGTCGCAGTCGGGGCCGCTGCCGTCGCCCACCTGCTCGCCGTTGAACAGCATCGGGGCGTGGTCCTTCTCCCCCTCGCCGATGACCACCACGCCGTTCATAGAAACCGTGTTGATCAGCTGGCGCATGGCGTTCACCGCCGCGCCGTCGGCGCCGTTCTTGTCGCCCCGGCCGACCCACCGGGCCGCCGCCATCGCGGCCGCCTCCGTGACGCGCACCAGTTCCAACGCCAGGTTGCGATCGGGGGCGTGCTCGCCCGTGGCGAGCGCGGGCGGTACGGATGTCTGATCGGACATGATGGGCAGCCTCCTAAGGGGAATCTACGTCGATCGTAGTTGTCCCCCTCTTCCCGCCCAGAGGCGGATAATCTGCCCATCTCCTGCCCGAGATGACCGCTTCCTCGCAGCAGGGACGGGTCGGGGGTGACATCGGTAAGCTTCGACAGGGTTGCCCTGCCATCACGGAGAACGGATTTTGCGCCATACGCTGTGCGCGCCAAAGATCTTGCCTCCACCATGGAGCCTGGAGGAGATCGCATGAGCGAAGTGGAAAACGTGGCCGCCCAGCCGCGGACGTCCGAGCGCGGCGCCGCCACCCGCAGCTCGCTGCTCGCCGCCGCGAGGGAGGTCTTCGTCTCCAACGGGTTCGCCGAGGCGGGCGTGACCGACGTGGTGGCCAGGGCCGATGCCAGCGTGGGCAGCCTCTACCACCACTTCTCCGGCAAGGCCGACCTCTACCTGACGCTGTTCGAGGAGTTCCAGGCCAGGCAGACCCAGCGGACGAAGCAGGCCGCCCGCTCGGCCCGCGCCGCCGGCGAGAGCGACCCGATGCGCGTGTTCATCAGCGCCGCCCGCGCCTACCTCGACGGGTGCCTGGAGGAGCGGGAGCTGGCCGACCTGTTCCTGCGCGGCGACGGGCCGCCCGGCTTCGACGTGGTCATGCGCGACCGGCTGCGCAAGTGGGCGCAGCTCAACGCGGCGCTGTTCGAGGACGAGAGCGCGCTGGTCGTCGTCGTCACGGGCGCTCTGGCCGCGGCCGTGTCCGAGGTCGTCCGCACGGGTGATCGCGGCCTGGCCGAGGAGGTGCTGGCGATCATCGGCCAGATCCACCCGGCCACGTCGGCGACCGCCTCCTCCAGCGGGTAACCTCGCCAAGTGTGCGGTTCACCCAGGGTTTCTACGGTTACGCGGTAGCGCTGTTCGTCTGCCTCGCGGCGGTCGGGCTGTTCCTGCTGGTCGCCCCGCAGAGCCGGGAGCAGCACATACCGCGGCTCGAATACTCGATCACCGTCGCCAACTTCGGCCACTCGGTGCCGTACGGCGTGTGGGCGCCGCAGAAGGACCCGGCGGGCTGGATCCCCAACAGCAACAAGATCGCCAAGGGTGAGAACGGCGCCCAGGTCCTCTTCCTCGGCTACGCCACCGCCAAGCGCGAGCACGCGATGTTCACGCAGAGCAACGAGCAGCCGGCGGCCGGGTTCGCCAGCCGTATGGCCAACTCCGACAAGGCCGTCGGCACGCAGCAGGTGGACGGGGTGCAGTGGGAGCAGCGCTTCCGCGAGGACAAGAAGCAGCGCTCGCTCGTCCGCGTGCTGCCGGAGGTGACGCTCGTGATCTCCGGCACCGCCGACTGGCCGGAGCTCGCCGAACTCGCCTCCGTCCTGCAGCAGCGCCCCAAGGGCTGACAGGGCCGCCTGGTCTGCGGATGTCGGTCGCCCCGTCTAGGGTGGTGGTCGTGGCAGGAGACGAGAAGGCACCCTCATACGAGCAGGCCCGCGAGGAGCTGACCGAGGTGGTGCGCCGGCTGGAGACCGGCGGGCTCACCCTGGAGCAGTCCATCGAGCTGTGGGAGCGCGGCGAGAAGCTGGCTGCGGTCTGCGAGGAGTGGCTCCAGGGGGCCAGGGTCAAGCTCGCCGCCGCCATGGCGCGCCGCTCCGAGCCCTCGGGGGGCAACTCCGACGACGCCCCCTTCTGAGGCCCCTGGAGGGGTCAGGCGGTCTCGCGGGGGGCCAGCCAGCGGTAGCCGTGGTCGGTCGTCCTCGCCAGCCAGGCGTTCGTGGTGCTCAGCCCGCGATCGTTGAGCTGCGCGTCGTGGATCCCGTACGCCCGCCGTGGCCCCACCGCCCGTACGAAGTCGATCGCCTCGACGGTCTTCAGCCACGACCCCTGCAGCGGCACCAGCAGCGTCTCCACCGGCTCGTCCGGCACGTGCACCGAGTCGCCCGGGTGATAGAGCACGCCGTCGACCAGATAGCCGAGGTTCGGGCAGTCCGGCTCGCCCCTGTAGATCAGCGCGTGCCGCCCGCCGTGCGCGCGCACCCGGAAGCCCGCCGCCGAGAACTCCTCACCCGCGCTCACCGGCGTGTACGGCAGCCCGTCCAGCCCCGCCCCCGCCGGCGCGAACACCGGGACCCCGGCCCCGAGCAGCCGCAGCACGTCCACGTGATCGCTGTGTTCGTGGGTGACGAGCACAGCGTCGGCCCCGTCCAGCGCGGACGGCTCGCTCCAGATCCCCGGGTCGATGACCAGCACGCGGCCGTCGAGTTCCACCCTTACGCAGGCATGCGTGAACTTTGTTAGCTTCACACCCCCCACGCTAGGTCATCAGGCAGAGCAGGTTCCCCTCGGAGTCCCTGAACGCGGCCATCCGGATCTCCCGGCCCCGTGCGCCGAACGTGCCGTCGTCGGTGAAGATCAGATGCGGCTCCTCGACCATCGCCACGCCGTGCGAACGCAGCCGGGCCACGTCCGCCTCCAGGTCTTCGGAGGCCAGGTAGAGCACCGTGGAGGGCGCGCCTTGCTCGATCAGCAGGCGGACGCCGTCGAGGTCGAAGAAGGCCAGGCCGGGCGGCCGGTAGGTGGCGATGTGCCGCAGGCCCAGCACGTCGCGGTAGAAGGCGGTGGCCCTGTCGAGGTCATCGGCGTGCTGGGCGACCTGCACGAGTCCTCTCATGTGCCGAACGTAGACCCCGGATCGCTCACGCGTCCCCGGTTTCGTCCGGCTCCTCCGCGCGTACGGTCAGGCGGTCGTCGCTCAGGCGGATCGTCAGCAGCGAGCCGGGGGAGACGTCCTTGGCCAGGCGTACGACCTCGCCCGACGGGTGCTGGACGATGGCGTACCCGCGCTCCAGCGTGGCCGCGGGGGACAGCGTGATCAGGCGGGCCCGCAGGTGGGTCAGGTCGTCGGAGGCCCGGTCGAGCGAGCCGGACAGCGAGCGCCTGGTCCGGTCGCGCAGCGAGTCGACCTGCTCGGCCCGGCGTTCCAGCTCGCGCACCGGGTCGGCCAGCGAGGGGCGCGAGCGCACCGACGTCAGCCAGGACATCTCGCGGTCGAGCCAGCCGCTCACCACCCTGCGGCCCCGGTCGCGGAGCTGGCGCACCATCGAGAGCTGCTCGCCGACGTCGGGCACGACCTTCTTGGCCGCGTCGGTCGGGGTGGACGCGCGCACGTCGGCCACCAGGTCGAGCAGCGGGCTGTCCTGCTCGTGGCCGATCGCGCTCACCACGGGGGTGCGGCAGGCGGCCACCGAGCGTACGAGCGTCTCGTCGGAGAACGGCAGGAGGTCCTCCAGAGAGCCGCCGCCGCGGGCGATGACGATCACGTCGACCGAGGAGTCGGCGTCGAGCTTGCGCAGCGCCTCGGTCACCTCGCCCACCGCGTAGGGCCCCTGGACGGCCACCTCCTCGACCTTGAACCGCACGGCCGGCCAGCGCCTGCGGGAGTTTTCCAGCACGTCGCGCTCGGCTGCGGAGTCGCGGCCGCAGATGAGCCCGATCGTGCCGGGCAGGAACGGCAGCCGCCGCTTCCTGTCGGCGTTGAACAGCCCCTCGGTGGCCAGCAGCTGCCTGAGCCGCTCCAGCCGGGCCAGCAGCTCGCCCACGCCGACCGGGCGGATCTCCAGCGCGGTGAAGGCGAACGAGCCCCTGTTGACCCAGAAGTCGGGCTTGACCTGCATCACGACCCTGGCGCCGTCGGCCGGCCTCGGTACGGCGGCCTCGTAGACCCCGCGCGGGGTGGTGACCTTGGCCGACACGTTGGCGACCGGGTCGCGCAGGGTCATGAACACCGTGCCGCCACGAGCGCTCAGGTCGGTGATCTGGCCCTCGACCCAGACCATGCCGAGTCTGCCGATCCAACCGCCCACCATCTGCAGGACCGTACGGATCGGCAGGGGAGACTCGGGTGAGGTCTTCTCGCTCATGCCGGAAGACTACGGGGTCGGTACGACCTACTCTCCGGCCTGCAGCTTCGCCAGGCGGTTCTCGAACATCTTGATCACCTCGGGCCGGGACTTCGTGGCCTTCTCGAAGGTGAGGAAGTCGCTGATCTGCTCGGCGGTCTTGCCGCGCATCCTGGCACGCAGGGACGCGACGGTGAGCTCGGAGTAGCCGGGCAGCGGCTCGGCCAGGTCCACGGGGGCGGCGGCGACCGGCTCGGGCGCGGCGGCGGGCTCGGGGGCGCGGGCGGGCTCCGGCGCGGCCGCGGGCTCCGGGGGCACGGTCGCCTCGGGGGCCGCGGCGGGCTTCTTGGTGGTCCTGCGGGTGCGCTTCGGCTTGGCCGCGACGGCCTCCTCCGCGACAGCCTCCACCTTGGCGGCCTCGTCCTTGACGACCTCTTCCTTGACGGCTTCCTCCGCGACGGCCTTGTCCGCGACGGCCTCCGCGACGGCGGCCTTCGGCTCGGCGACCGCGGCGGGCTCCTCCACGACGGCGGCCTTGGGCTCGATCTCCTCCGCGACCGCCGCCTTCGGCTCGGCCTCCACAGCGGCGGCCTTCGGCTCGGCGACCTCGGCGGGCTCGTCCGTGACGGTGGCCTTGGGCTCGGGCTCGGCGGGCTTCTCCGCGACGGCGGGCTCGGCGGCCTTCGAGGTCGCGGCGGGCTCCTCCGTGACCACGGGCTTGGGCGTCTCAGCCGCGGCGGGCTTGGGCTCGGCGGCCGGGGCGGCGGTCTCGGGGTTGGCGGTGGCCGCCGACTCGGACTTGCCCGCCGGAGCGAAGATGACGGGGTCGGGCTTGGTCTTGGCGACACCGTTGGGCTCGGCGGCGCTGGGCCGCGGCGCGAAGATCACCGGCTCCTTGCGGGCCGGCTTCTCCTCCTCCGCGGCCGGAGCCGCGGCCACCTGCTCGGCGGCGGAGGGGCGCGAGTCGTTCGACTCCTCTTCCTCCTTGTTGCCAAGGCCCTTGATGGAGTTCTTCACCCGGTCGACGACCAGCAGGGCCTGCCCGGCCGCGCTGAGTGTGGTCTGGATGAACAGGAGCGGAAGGTCCTTGGCCTTCTCCTTCAGCTCGTCCTTGTTGGTGACGGTCTTGGCGATGTTGCGTATCACGTCGCTGAGGGACATGACGTCTCCCTGGGAGGTCAGTAATGGACGGCCAGTTTGGCAAACCGCGGGCAACCACGCACGCGCAGGCCTGATGGCCGCTCCACGTAGCATAGAAAGTATGGAGCCGCAGACCCCCACTTCCCGCCGAGTACTCGTAGCCAAGCCACGCGGCTACTGTGCCGGAGTCGATCGAGCCGTGGTAGCGGTCGAGAAGGCTTTGGAGCAGTACGGTGCGCCGATCTACGTACGCAAGCAGATCGTTCACAACACCCACGTCGTCAAGACTCTGGAGGCCAGGGGCGCCATCTTCGTCGACGAGACCGAGGAGGTGCCTGAGGGCGAGATCGTGGTGTTCTCGGCCCACGGGGTGTCCCCGGCGGTGCACGACGAGGCGCGCCGGCGCAGCCTGCGCACCATCGACGCCACCTGCCCGCTGGTCACCAAGGTGCACAACGAGGCCAGGCGGTTCGCGACCCAGGACTACGACATCCTCCTGATCGGGCACGAGGGTCACGAGGAGGTCGAGGGCACCTCCGGTGAGGCCCCCGACCACATCCAGCTCGTGGACGGGCTCGACGCGGTCGACAAAGTGCAGGTCAAGGATCCGAGCAAGCTGGTCTGGCTGTCGCAGACCACGCTGTCGGTCGACGAGACCACCGAGACGGTCACCCGGCTCAAGGAGCGCTTCCCGACGCTGATCGACCCGCCGAGCGACGACATCTGCTACGCCACGCAAAACCGGCAGGTCGCGGTCAAGGAGATCGCCGCCGAGGCGCAGCTGGTCATCGTGGTCGGCTCGGAAAACTCCTCCAACTCCAAGCGCCTGGTCGAGGTGGCCAAGGACTACGGGGCCGAGGCTTCTTACCTCGTCGACAACGCCACCTTCATCCGCGACGAGTGGCTCGAGGGCGTCACCACGGTCGGCGTGACCAGCGGCGCGTCCGTTCCGGAGGAGCTGGTCGACGAGGTGCTGGAGCGGCTGGCCAAGCATGGGTTCGACGACGTGACCCAGGTCGAGTCGGTGCAGGAGAGCATGCGCTTCGCCCTGCCCCACGAGCTGCGCAAGGATCTGCGGGTCTCCTAGTCGTCCCCGCGCGGCGTCCCGTAGACCTTGGGCTCGAAGTAGCCCTCCGGCTCGGGCACGAACGGCTGGCGCGGGCGCGGCATCTCCGCGCCCGCCTTCAGCTCCTCCCGCAGCTCGCGTACGTTGTCGCGGAGCCCGCGCCGCCACGCGACGCCCAGCACGACGGCCGAGCCCGCGAACAGCCACGGTGCGCCCTGCGTCAGCGACGTGTAGAGCCCCAGCGCCAGCGACTGCACGATGGACACCGAGCCGAACGCGCGCCCCAGCTCGACGAAGAGCGTGGCGCAGAAGAACACCAGCGGCGGCGTCACCACCAGCGACAGCAGCTCGCGCCGGTTGACCAGGAGCACGCCCAGCAGGCTCGACAGCACGAAGGTCGCGCCCACGACGTACTGGATGTCGAGCAGGGTCGCCAGCACGTATCCCGCCAAGGTGGCGACCAGGGCGAGCGCGATGGCGCCGCGAGCGGTCAGCCTGACCGCGGAACGCCTCTTCTCACCCAATGCCCCACCCCCGATTTATTGCGACCCGTTGGCCAACTTACCGTTCGAGTGGGAAAGCAGAGGCGAGGTTTCCAGCAGTTCGGGGGATGCCAGGGGTCTGGGCAGGCCTTCGAGCATCTCAGGAGAGTCGAGATCGCCGTCCACGACGCCCAGATCGTGCAGCTTGCGCGCGGTGACCAGGACGCGGCTTTCGAGCGATCCGACCGACTTGTTGTACGCCTCCACGGCCCGCGTCAGCGCCCTGCCGAGCGAGTCGACGTTCCTGCCGAGGGACGAGAGCCGTTCGTACAGCTCCTTGCCCAGCTCGAACACCGCCCGCGCGTTCTCGCTCAGCGCGGCCTGCTGCCAGGCGTAGTGCGCGGTGCGCAGCATCGTGATCAGCGTCGTCGGCGTGGCGATGTGGACCCGCCGCGTCATCGCGTATTCCAGCAGCCCGGGATCGCGCTCCAGCGCCGGGGCCAGGAACGCCTCGCCCGGGATGAACAGCACCACGAACTCCGGCGACGGGTTGAACCCCTGCCAGTAGGACTTGGCCGCCAGCCGGTCGATGTGCTCGCGGACGTGCCGGGCGTGAGCGTCGAGCCGGACCGTGGCGAGGCTCTCGTCGGACGCCTCCGCGGCCTCCAGATAGGCCGCCAGCGAGACTTTGGAGTCGACCACGATGTTCTTGCCGCCGGCGAGCCTGACGACCATGTCGGGGCGCATGGGGCCCTCGGTGACCTGCTCGTCGAAGTCGCAGTGGTGCTGCATGCCGGCGATCTCGGCGACCCTGCGCAGCTGGAGCTCGCCCCACCTGCCCCGCGCCTCGGGCCGCTGCAGGGCCCTGACCAGGGCCGTGGTCTGGGAGCGCAGCTGCTCGTTGCTCTGCCGTACGAACTCCATCTGCTTGGCCAGCTCGGCGCGCGCCGCGCGCTGGCCGGACTCGGTGTCGCGCAGCTGCGACTCGACGCGGGCGAGCGCGTCCTTCAGCGGCTCCACCAGGTGCTCGACGGCCTGCTTGCGCTGGTCCAGATCGCCCGTGGCCTCGGCGCGGCTGGCGGCCAGCCTGGTCTCGGCCAGCTCGAGGAAGCGGATGTTGTTGACGTCGAGGGCGCGCGTGGACAGGGCCTGGAAGCGCTCGGCGAGCTGCTCCTCGACGTAGACCAGCTTGTCGGCGGCCGACTTGGCCCGCGCGTCCGCCTCGGCCACCCGCACCGCGGCCCGCGTCCTGGCCACCAGGAACCCGATGACGAGCCCGGCGGCCAGACCTACGAGAAGCGAGACGACATCCACTTGATCGATGATGCAGGACTCCGGCGCGCCGATCCGCCCCGACACGCTCGTTACGCTCAGCACGTAAACTTAGGCTCCGTGAGTCTCTCAATCGGTATCGTCGGGTTGCCCAACGTCGGCAAGTCCACGCTCTTCAACGCGCTGACGAAGTCCGGCAACGCGCTCGCCGCGAACTACCCGTTCGCCACCATCGAGCCCAACGTGGGCATCGTGGGCGTGCCCGACGACCGGCTGCCCAAGCTGGCCGAGATCTTCAGCTCGGCCCGCATCCTGCCCGCCAAGGTCGAGTTCGTCGACGTCGCGGGCCTGGTCAAGGGGGCCTCGGAGGGGCAGGGCAGGGGCAACCAGTTCCTCGCCAACATCCGCGACACCGACGCGATCTGCCAGGTGGTCCGCGTCTTCAGCGACCCCGACGTCACGCACGTGGACGGCGACATCTCGCCCAAGCGCGACATCGAGACCATCAACACCGAGCTGATCATGGCCGACCTGCAGACGGTCGAGAAGGCCATCCCGCGCCTGCAGAAGGAGGCGCGCAACAACAAGGACAAGAAGTCCGCGCTGGAGGCCGCCGAGGCCGCGCTGAGCGTGCTGGAGACCGGCAAGACCATCTTCGAGAGCGGTCTCGACCGCGAGGAGCTGCGCGAGCTCCACCTGCTGACGGCCAAGCCGTTCCTGTACGTGTTCAACCTCGACGCCGACGAGCTGGGCGACTCCGCGCTCCGGGAGCAGCTGGCGACGCTGGTCGCGCCCGCCGAGGCGGTCTTCATGGACGCCAAGATCGAGTCGGAGCTGGTCGAGCTCGACGAGGAGGAGGCGCTGGAGCTCCTCCAGTCGGTCGGCCAGGAGGAGTCGGGGCTGCGGCAGCTCGCCAGGGTCGGCTTCGACACGCTCGGCCTGCAGACGTACCTCACGGCCGGGCCGAAGGAGACCAGGGCCTGGACGATCCCCAAGGGCGCCACCGCGCCCGAGGCGGCCGGCGTGATCCACACCGACTTCCAGCGCGGCTTCATCAAGGCCGAGGTCGTCTCCTTCGACGACCTGGTCGAGGTCGGCTCCATCGCCAACGCCCGCGCGGCGGGCAAGGCCCGCGTCGAGGGCAAGGAATACATCATGCGCGACGGCGACGTGGTGGAGTTCCGCTTCAACGTCTGAGCACGGCTCTGGCCGGGGTGTCCCGTGGGAAATCACGGAAAGCCGCCGTTCGTTACGGTACGTTACCGATGGTGACGGCGGCGATGCCCCCTCAGACGTCTCATCCCGGGAATCGGTAGGACGTCTGATCCCGGGACAACTGATGCGTCAACCACTTTGGGCCCCCGCGCGTCGAATCGTCACGGCGTTCACGCTGACTCGGGAGGCCCTCAATGATCCGCCGCATCATCCGGAAACGACGTCCCACGCCCACTCTGGCCGGCATCAGCCTTGAGGAGGAGCTCGCCCTGATCAGGGTCGAGCTCATGTACGGCCTGCGCGTCAACCGCGAGGCGTACCTCCGCAGGAAGGTCGACGAGCGCAACGAGATGGCGACGCGGATGCGCGAGCGGGACGCCGCCGAGATGCTGGCGGACCTGCGCGGCTCCCTGGAGCGGGCGGTGCAGCCGACGGTCGTGTCCCTGGACCGGTCGGCCCAGCAGACGGTCGTGGACCTGCACAGCAGGCGTCAGCCGCGCCCCACCCAGGATCCGGAGCCCGCCTGACGGCCCTGACTCCGCTCCGCGATCCATACCGAATCCGCCTGGCGAGAGTCCATGCCCGGTAGGACAGGAATCCGTGGCTGTCGCGCTATGCCAATTTAGGTATCTGGGCTGGTCAAAAGCTGTTTCCACCGGGAAGTCTCAGGAATCGGCAATGAGGCCTGCCCGCCGACCCGGTTTGCCGTCAGGACGGTCATGCCGCAGCATGGGCGTGGCTTTCCTGGAACAATGGCGGAGACCGGATAGGGTGACTACTTCACCGCGGATGATGGGGATCGGCAACGGACGACACCGCGCCAGCCGGGGGGATCGGCGCGAGCGGAGGCGTGATGGCTCGTAGGTCTACCGTCCAGCACGATCCTCGGATCGCTGGCGACCCCGAGCTTTCCGCGCGCCTTGACACGGCTGACTTCGACGCGCCGCCGCCTCGCAGGCCGCGGCGCGGCGGCTGGTCGGGCGGAGGCGGGCGGTGGCTCGTATGGACCGGCCGTGTCATTCTCTGGGCAGTTATCGTGGTTGTCGTCGTGAATGGGGTTCGTGCCCCATTTGAGCGATTTACCCAACAAACGAGCGCGACGCCCAATAGCGTCGCGCCTGCTCACCATGGTTTTCCGGCCGACCGGGGCATGGCTTTCGCCGCCCAGTTCGCCGGGGTCTATCTCAATTTCAGCCCGGACGACGCCGCGAGCAGGTCGCGCAAGCTGGGCGCTTTCCTGGCCGAGGGCATGGATCCGCAAATGGGCTGGGACGGTTACGGCAAGTTCGCGGCCGTCGCCATCCAGCCGTACGACATCGAGGCGAGCGACGCCCACAACGCCCTGGTCAGCGTGGCCTTCCAGTCAGGCCCGCGCAGGTTGATGCTGTCGGTCCCGCTCTACTACTCGGGCGACGAGGCCGGCGGCAGGTTCGCCGTGGTCGGCCGTCCCGCGGTGCTGCCCGCCCCGGGCCCGGCCGACGTGCCGCAGGTCGCCGCGCCGGAGACCGACGAGGCCACCGCGAGCGAGCTCAAAGAGCAACTGAAGGGTTTCTTCACCGACTACGCCTCCGGCGACGCGGCCGGGCTGCAGCGTTACGTCGCCGCGGGCCGGACGCTGCCGAGCTTCGGCGGCACGTTCACGTTCAGGGAGCTGAAGAAGGTCGTGGTGCCTGTGGGGGGTGCCACCCGAGAGATCCAGGCGGTCGTGGTGTGGGTCGTGCCGAACAGCGAGACACCCGCCACCCCCGACGCCACCGATCCCGCGGCTGTGGGCGGCACGCTGGAGATGGCCTACCGGCTGACCGTCGAGAAGCAGGGCGACAAGTGGTTCGTCGCCGACATTCGCGGCGCCGGCCGGGTCGTTGGATAGAGGCACGGCCACGCCGCTCATCGGTACCCCCCGGGAGGACAAGAAGTGACCCTGAAGACCGTTCTGCTCCACCTGATCGAACTGACGCCGACGCCCCCGGCGACCGGCCCGGACACCGGAGGGCTCGCCAACTTCCTGCGCGGGTTCTTCGCCCCGCTGTTCCTCGTCGTCGTCTCGGTGGTCGCGCTCTTCTTCCTCTTCACCCGCGAGATCACACGTTTCGTGCAGTTCTTGATACTGGCTGTGGCCATCGGCGTGATCTTCTACGTTCCCAACATCATCGAGGTGACGGCGAAGGCGATCGCGGGCGCTCTGGGCATCAAGTAAAGGGTTGAGACCGCTCCGCGGCGGTCATGTACGAGCGGGTGGAGAGGAGGACCGGCGTGGACCTGCCCACATATACGAACATCTGGCGGATCGAGAAGCGGCTCTACAAGCTGTACGACCTACGGCTGCCGATGCCGCTGCCGATCGTCTGGATCGGCGTTTTCGTCGGGGTGTTCGTTCCGTGGTCGCTCCTGCTGGTCCTGGTGGGCGTGCCGGTGGAGATGCCGTGGCACGTGCTGTACCTCGTGCCGCCCGGGATCGTGACGTGGTTGTCCACCCGTCCCGTCATCGAGGGCAAGCGGCTCACCGAGCTCCTCGAGTCCCAGCTCCGCTACCTGGGCCAGCCGAAGGCGTGGTACCGCCTCGCGCCCATGTCGGAGCCCGAGACGATCACGTTCTCCGGCCGCGTCTGGCGCACCACCCCGGCGCGGGCCAAGTCGAAGGCGCCCCGCAAGGCCCGCCAGCCGCAGCGGCGGCGCGAGGGCCAGCGGATCGCCGGTCCGCGCCAGGTCCGCCCGGCCGTCGCGGCCGCTGCCGCCGCCGCTTCCCAGGCTCCCGTGGCGGAGCCGACCACCGGCCGCTGGGGCACCCGCCGCGGCACCGCGCCCGCCCTCAAGGCCCGGGTACGCGAGACGGCCCCGCCTTCGGCACCGAGGTCCGGGGTCGGTGCGTTGCGGCGCGAGGAGGCCCTTCCAGGCGGCCCTGGACGCCGCCAGGACGCCCTGCCGCCCGGCGGTCATGAGAGCTCCGAGCCTCCCACCCGGGAATTCGTGGACGCGCGGGATGCCGCGACTCGGGATCGCGGGGACGCCAGGGACGCTGCGGCTTGGGATCGTGGGGACGCGCGGGATGCCGCCGGCCGTGAACGCAGAGGGCGGGGAGAGGCCACCGCCGCTCTGGCCGACGTCGGGGCCCAGGAGCCCGCTGTCGAGACGCGGGGCCGCGAAGCCGCCGCCGGGGTCCGGGGCCAGGAGGCCGCGGGCCGGAACGGGGACGTTCAGGGGCTCGGCTCCGGATCGCCCGGCGAGTCGCGTGCCGACCGCGAGGCGGCCGGGGCGGTCAGCGAGACGGAGACCCACAAGCCTGCCGCGGGGAAGCCCATCGACACCGAGGCGCTGCGGCGGCTGCGCCGGCTCGCGGCGAGCGCCGACGCCCCCGCCGAACTTTCGGGTCCTGCGGAGGGCGGGCGGCGGGACCAGGAGCGGGACGAGGAACGACGCGAGGAAGTCCGCGGGGAGGGTCGCGAGGAACGACGCGAGGAAGTCCGCGGGGAGGGTCGCGGGGAACGGCGCGAGGAAGGACGTGGGGAAGGCCGCGAGGAAAGGCGCGAGGACGAGGTCGCGCGGGACCAGCACCGGAAGGGGCAGCCGCCGCGGCTGGGCCCGTCGCTGGTGCTGTCCGGCCCGCAGCGCGTCTGGCCGCCGCTCAACCCCGACGCCAAGCCGTTGCCCCGCCCCGCCGCCACCAGGCCCGGCACAGAGTCCCCCGACACCACATCCACCGCCCCGCCCCAGCAGGACACGGCACCGATCACAAGGGCCGACACGCCAGGTGCACCGAGCGATGAGCCCAGCACCACGGCCGACGCGCAGGGTGCGCCGAGCGCGACGGCCGGAACTTCGGGTCCGAGCACGACGGCCGACGCTCCGGGTGCGCCGAGCACGACGGCTGACGTGCCCGACGCATCGGGCGACATGCAGGGCGCGGTCGGTGACGCGCCGGACGCGGGCGTGCCGCAGCAGGTGGCCGAGGTCACGGATGCGCGCGGTGGCGTGGACGCGTCGGCTACGGCGGATGACGGGCTGAAGGGCGACGCACCGAAGAACGGCGACGCACGGGAGAAGGCCGACGACGTTACGGCCGGCGATGCTGCCGAGATGCGCGACGGCGTAAGTGCGCCGAGTGCGCGGGTCGCGGCGCCGAAGGGCGATACGCCGCAGCCGGTCGCTGAGGCCGCCGAAGTGCCCGGCGCCGCCGATACGCAGGCGCCCGATGTGCAGGCGCCCGATGCGCAGGAGCCGGGTGCGGCCGATGAGCGGCCCGAGCGGTCCACGGCTGACCGGCCCGAGCGGTCGACGGTGCGGCGACTCGCGGCGAAGGGCGATGCGCCCGGCTCAGGCGTGCCCGGCACGCGTGGCGACCGAGGTGCGGCGATCCCTGGCACACGTGGCGACCGGAGCGGGTCCTTCCCCGGCACGCGTGGCGACCGGGGTGCGGGAGTGCCCGACGCGCGCGGTCCGGCGGCCGGTGATCGGCGGGTGGCGGCGAGCGCCGAGGACGGTCGGGTTGCGGCGGCGAATGCCGGTGACTCCCGGGGTGCGGCGGCGAAGGCCGGAGATGGCCGGGGTGCGGCGGCGAAGGCCGGAGATGGCCGGGGTGCGGCGAGTGCCGGTGACGGTCGGGGTGTCGGGGCGTCGCAGGAGCGTGGGGGCGAGTTCGTCGCTCCCGTGCCCGTCCCCCGCCCAGGTGAAGGCCGGGTGCGGCGGGTCGAGTCCGTGGTGGGGCGGGACTCCGGCGGGTGGCGGAGGATCGCGCAGGTGGTCGTCGGCGGAGGCGGGGTCAGGACCGACGGGTCCGAGATCGACGAGGCCAGGGCCAGGGGCGTGTTCGGCGGCAGCCGCAGGATCGTGGTCCTGGGCTGCACCGGCGGCGCCGGTCAGAGCACGACGGCGCTCATGCTGGGCCACACCTTCGCCAGATACCGCGATGACAGGGTAGTGGCCGTCGACGCCAACACCGGCGGCGGCACCCTGACGAGCAAGATCCAGCCGGAGACGCCCGAAACTCTCACCTCGCTGCTGTCCGGGCTCGACCGCGTCAGCGGGTATCTCACCATGCGTGGGTACACCACGAGGACCGCCTCGGGGCTCGAGGTGATCAGCGCGGACAGCGACGCGGGCGCCGAGCAGCGGCTGGCGGACCGGTCGTTCTTCTCCGACCATCGGTTGGGCGAGTCCATGCGCCTTCTGGACCGCCACTACAAGCTCGCCGTCATCGACCCGGCCGCCGCGCTGGCGGCCAGGCTCCTGCCGTACGCGGACCAGCTCGTCCTGGTGGTCCCCGCGAGCGAGGAGGCGTCGGAGGCGGTGGCGATGACGTACGAGTGGCTCGACGGGCACGGCTGCGCGGAGCTGCGCAGGCGTGCGGTCATGGTGGTCAACGGCGTGAGCAGGCGTTCGATGGCCGACGTCGAGCAGGCGGAGTCGGTGGCCAGGGGCAGGTGCCGGGCCATCGTCAGGGTCCCCTGGGAGGACGGTCTGGCGCCCGAGGGCGCGGAGGTCGTCGACCCGGGGCAGTTGCGCACGGCCGGCAAACGGGCCTATCTCGCCCTCGCCGGCGTCGTGATCGCGGGCTTCGCGGCACAGGCACAGACCGTCCGACCGAGCGAAGAGGAGTTGGCGAGTGACCCCCCGGGCACGAGAATCGGTGAGCGATAAGTGAACAAGCGAGCAGGTCTGGCCCGTTCATGCGCCGAGGGGGCGGCATGAGCAGGGCGGCACGAGCGCACCAGCGCCTGGCGGTCCGGTATTTCGACGACCGCATCCTGCTCACGGACACCTCCGCATGGGCGTACTTCCGCCTTCCGACGGTCAGCTACGAGTTCGTCACACCCGACGAACGCGAGGCCCTGGCCACCAACATCACGATCGCGCTGGCCGCGATCAGGATGCCCGACGCCGAGGTCCACCTGAGGGTCGCGCACCGCACGTACCCCGCCGCCGAGTGGGCCATGGCGCTCAACGCCACCTCCGACGAGGGGCCCGGCTGGCGCGACTACCTGGAGGAGATGTACCGGCACGTCTGGGCGAAGGACTTCTGGTCCAAGGAGGTCTTCCTCGGCGTGCGGCTCGGCCCGCG